>CAYYTD010000029.1:0-11436 GCA_964474475.1 uncultured Oscillospiraceae bacterium
GGCTAATTGTGAGGAAGCTGCTTGTTTGGATGAATTTGGAAAGCCCACTTTGATCCTTATGCCTGTTAACGCGCAGGATTTACGTAATGCAATTGATTTGAAAAACGTAGTTTTTACATTGGATAGTTTTGACACGTTAAAAACAATATCTAATAGTAACTTTTTGCGTAAGAATATAAAAGTGCACGTTAAAATTGACAGCGGAATGTCTCGTTTGGGCTTTAGAACGGAAGAGCTCCCAAATTTATTGTCGCAGTTGCCAAACAACGTCATTATTGAGGGGGTGTATAGCCATTTTTGGAGTGATACAAAACGATCGTGCGACAAGCAAACAAGTCGTTTCTTGCGCGGAGCAATCTTTTTGGAAAAGACGTTGAATAAAAAATTGGTAAAGCATATCGCAAATACGAGTGGCACATTGTTGTCGTCGCAGTATCATTTGGATATGGCGCGAATAGGTATTGGTTTATATGGGTACGGCGGTGCGGGGAAGGTTGCAAAGACGGTTAGTGCGCACGTGATTGCCCTTCGAAGTGTGTGTCGCGGTGATGTGGTGGGGTATGGCGGAGTTAAAGTCAAAAACTCGACACGTATCGCAGCGCTTAATTGTGGGTATGCTAATGGTTTGCCGCGAAACGTGACAGGAGCAAAAGTTTTGGTATCGGGTCAATTACGCCCAATTGTGGGATACGTGTGTATGGGCATGTGCCTGGTGGACGTCGGCTCGTTGCCCGTTCAAGTTGGCGACGAAGTAATTCTACTGGGAGAAGGCGTTAATATATCAAATAAAAGTTTAATTATCTACGAATTGTTGTGTAATTTGAAATAATGATGTAAAATAAATACATGAGAGTAATTACTGGAAAGTACAAAGGTCGCAAATTGATTGCGCCTGCCGAAGATACGCGGCCAACGTTAGACCGGACGAAAGAAACGTTGTTTAACATAATTAATTCGTACTTGCACGATGCAGTTGTGGTAGATTTGTTTGCGGGCTCCGGACAGCTTGCTATTGAGAGTTTAAGCCGTGGTGCGCGACGTGCGATTTTGTGCGACAGCAGTAAGTCTGCAATAAAGGCAATTAAGGCTAATTATGAAAAAATCGACGCCACGTTAGAATTATACGAAGGTGATTATCGTTCGTTTTTGCGTGCGATTGGCGTTAAGGCGGATGTTATATTCGTGGACCCGCCTTATTCGTCCGGTTATTACGCTGAAGTGTTAGATCTTGTTGATAATCTCGATTTGCTTACGGAGAGCGGTGTTGTTGTGTGTGAACATGCCGTAGAGTTGCAGCTGCCTGCCGAAGTAGGCGGATTGTGCATGTACGATAGTAGGAAAATTGGCTCGGTCAATTTTAGTTTTTACAGGAGAGACGTATGAGAACAGGTGTTTTTGCAGGATCTTTTTGCCCGGTTACTAAAGGACACGTGGATGCAATAGAAAAGTCCGCCCGTTTGGTGGACAAGTTGTACGTTGTCGTTGGCTACAACGTTAACAAAAATTATCTTATTCCTTCGTCGGTCCGCCTGGATACCGTACGCGTTGCATTGGCACATTTAAAAAATGTTGAAGTAGTGTTGTTTGACGGAATGATGACGGATTTTTGCAAGGAAGTGGGCGCTACTGTTATGATTAAATCCATTCGCAATGCGCTCGATTTGCAGTCTGTAATCGATTTGGCTGATATCAATAAGTCTTATTGGACAGGAGAGACGGTTTTTGTTGTGGGAAGTAGTGAGTATAGGCACGTATCGTCCAGCCTTGTTCGCGAGTTGGCATCGTTGGGACAAGATTTTTCGGAGTACGTACCTGCAAATTGCGTAGATATAATTAAGAGTTATTTGGTGAAGTGATGTTTATTAAACAAAAGAAGTTATTCTCGGCAGATACGGCAAAGCAGCTTGCTGCGCTATCAGACGAGTTGTCTGCCGCAAAGAAAAGTTTTGATAGTATATTGATTGATAATTTGACGAATCAAAAGAAATTTGTCGTTGTTTGCGGTCCTTGTTCTGCTGATGATTACGAGGCGGTATTGCAGTATTTGCACGAATTAAAGGGTTTGCAGGAAAAGCATCCCGAATTGTTGGTTGTTGCGCGTATTTATACTGCCAAACCTCATACGAGCGGAGTGGGTTACAAAGGAATGTGTTTCGGCTCAAATGGCCAAAATATGGACGGTGGAATAATAGCTTGTCGCAAACTGATGATAGAATGCTTGAGGCTTGGTTTGCCTATAGCCGACGAATTATTGTATCCTGATTTATATGAATACTTTGATGATTTAGTATCTTATTGGTTTGTAGGCGCGCGTAGTTCCGAAGATATGTTGCATAGAAGCATGGCGTCCGGATTGGACGTTTGTTGCGGTGTAAAAAACGGTACGGACGGCGACGTGAGAAGAGCAATTTCATCCCTTCAAGCTGTCAGCTGCAATTCCGTTTTTCCCTTAAACGGCGTTCAATATGCTACCGATGGGTGCAAATACGCACATATAGTGTTGCGTGGTGGAGAATTAGACGGCAATTACTTTGAAAATTTGAACTCCAAAAGTGTTGAGAAAGTTAAGTCGTTACTTGCGGAGGCAGATTTGAATGATTTTATCATGGTAGATTTGAGCCATGCAAATAGTTGCAAGATTGCGGTAAACCAACTTAAAAACGCGCAAACGGTTGTTGGCAATAACAACGTAAATGGCGTTATGGTTGAAAGCTACTTGTATGAGGGCAAGTCTGCTGATGATTTCGGCATTTCTAAGACGGACGAGTGTTTGAGTATCAAGCAGACCGCCGATTTGTTTTCCATCTTAAGTGAAGGCTTGGCTAAAAGAGAACAATAAGCCATCTACAAAATAATTTTGCATAGTGCATAGCTGATAGCCGTTGCATACAAGCATTGCGTGACTTTCATTTTTATGATGTCACGCATTTTTATTTTTTTGTCGACGAACGTATAACATTGAAGAATTACGCACAATCCGCCAAAAGCCAGCAACGAACTACATAGAATGGTTGATAGCGCAGTGTTGCCAAGTTTGCAAATTGCTATCATGCCGCCTGTCATTTCTAACAGCCCGAGTATAAAAGCCACGGGGACGGAATTTCTGAAGGCTATTGGCAACAAATTCTTTATTAATGCAGTTAGCATGTAAAACAATGCAATTAACGCCCCGATGCAAAGCACGGAAAGTACAGATGACGTTACCGTTTCACTAAAACCGATTTTGTCGTTTTGCTCAAAAACCAACGTTGCATTTTTAGGTTTGTAAGTTAAACCGTTTAGAATGGTTGACAAAAAGTGAGCCAAAATCAATATAATAATACTTTTCGTGTCGTGTAGTAATTTTATTCCGACGGTTGTAACGATGAATATTGGGTTTGCGCTACTGCAAAACGAGAACATCGCCAAGGCTGTTTTGGAATCACATTTGCTACCGGCGATGCACTTTGCTCCGATAGGATAGCCACACAATAGGGACGTAAAGTATTGCCTGTCACAGCTTACGTTAAATAGAAGTTTTGTCAACGAAAATTTGCTCGTTGGTAAAAGGCTTGCAGCGAATGTGGTTAATATGGCAAAGGGAAGGATGACGGGTAGTACGTTATATGCCCAAACGGTTAATCCGTCAAAGAATATTTGCATGTAGTTTTCGGCGTTAAACAAAAAAATACAGCATACGCACAAATAAGCAATGAATGAGGCAATTTTAATAATTGTTTTCATTTTATATAATATTTACGCGCTGCCAATATCATAACTTTTACAACGGTTCGCATTAAGCAATTAGAAATGGTTTAGTTGATATTATTTTAAAAAAGTTGCACCTATAATGGAGTGCAACTTTTGTTGTGAATAGTGGTGAAAATGATGGTTGTATATCGTGCGTGTTTCAGAAAACGTAGCGTATTACCTAACCCTTAACACGAATTGAAAAGAGGGCATGTGTGTACATGTTTTGCGGAGAGTCAATGCTTGCAAGAGAACCGCGCGTTTAGGCATTGTTACGCAAAGTCTAAATTATTTGTTGTGAAGATGTACTCGTGTTTGGCCTTTTGCAAATAATAAATGATTGGTTTTATACTTTAATTTTCATCAGTTTTACTGGCGGAGTAATGCCGCTTAATGCCTGATAAAACCTGTCGGCTTTTTGTGTAATGGTGGTTATTGTGTTGTCCGGTTTGGCATCGGGTATGCGTTTCAACAATGAGAGGGAATTGTTGTTTACTGCGAGGGACACCAATGGCAAAGATTGTATTTTGGCATCTTCCATGTTTTTTTTCGTTATGTTTAATATGGCACATAGAATTATACGTTGAAGCTTTACCCACGTGTAGCGTTTCGTTTTTATCTCTGACATATATGCATCAAAGTCGTCGTTTTTTGCCATAGTTATAAGACGATTTTCAATTCCTTCGCTTATCCCGACAATGTTGCTCAGGTCTGCTGCGCTTTGGGTTGACATGAATATTGATGCAAAGTTTTTGTATTTTTGCTCGATTTCATCATTGACGTCTTTTGTGACGAACGGAAAGGAGTAATCGTTTCTTAATTCTTTGCGTTGACGTAGTGCGCGTGAACTGCAGTAGGCTTGCTTCTCTACGCTGTCGTATTCGCCTTCCCTTTTAATTGTTATAGGCTCAATTTTGGCGTTTAGTTTTCGTATTGCCTTCAAGTATTCGATTGCCAAAATATTGTTTGGTAACTTTAACTCTTCACGTCCGTGTGCCGTTGCAACGGCTTTTGGATAGGACATTCCTTGTGCAAGGAATTCTTTGATGCTTGGTAGATCTTCGTTGGAAATTAAATCTTCGGCACATTCTTTAAGCTTAATAATGTCGCCTGATTCGCTGCCGAATACCAAGTAATCTGCTTGTAATTGTTCGGCTATTGCAACACCTGCAGTTGCAAAGTCTTGAGCGGAAGAGCATGAGAATATTGTGGGGAGCTCGATTACGAGGTCTGCGCCACACATTACGGCGTGAGATGCGCGCAAATGCTTTTCGGCGCAAGCAGGCATGCCGCGTTGAACGAAATTGCCGCTCATTATACAAATTACTTTGTCTGAAATGCTTTTGGCGTAATTTATAATTCGTTGATGACCGGTGTGTAGTGGATTAAATTCACAAATGATAGCCGATACTTTCATTGTTTCTCCGATTAGTTAGAAATAATTATTGAAGTGTATAATTTTTTGCTTCAGTCTTAATTGGTATTTTTGTTTACATTGTTTTATTGATGTGGTATAATTATTTAGTTGAGTGGATTTTGTGTAGGCATTTATTTCTCAGTGATAGTATACACCAAATTCGGCTTTTAATAAAGTATTTTGTACGGGAGAATATGTTGCTATGAATATTTTAGAACAAATTAAGAGTAAAGCTGCGCTTCTTGGCAAGACGATCGTTCTTTGTGAGGGTGAAGACAGCCGCGTTGTTAAGGCTGCCCAAGATGTAACGAAAGAAGGCATTGCTAAAATAGTTTTGTTGGGAAACAGCGATGAAATTCATGCTGCAAATCCGACTATTGATTTGACTGGCGTAACGATTGTAGACCCGCTTACGAGCGACAAGTTGCCTGCATACAATGCAAAGCTTTGTGAGCTTAGAGCTAAAAAGGGAATGACTCCCGAGCAAGCAGCCGAGCTTTTGAAGGATGGAACGTATTTTGGCGCAATGATGTTGTATATGGGTGAAGTTGACGGACTTGTTTCGGGCGCTTGCCACTCAACAGCCAACACGCTGCGTCCCGGTTTGCAAATAATCAAAACAGCTCCTGGTGTTTCTTCCGTGTCAAGTTTCAACTTGATGATTTGCCCTCCGCAAGGCAATCAATATTGCCCCGACGGATTGGTTGTTTTTGCCGATTGCGGGTTGAATCCCACTTATACGGCTGAAGGTTTGGCTGATTGTGCCATAGCTACGGCCCATTCCGCAGCATCCATTGCGGGAATAGAACCCAGAGTTGCAATGTTGAGTTTTTCGTCGAAAGGTAGTGCAAAACACGACAACGTAACGCTTGTTCAACAAGCTGTTGCAATTGCAAAGGAAAAGGCTCCCGAAATCAAGCTTGACGGAGAATTGCAATTTGATGCTGCAATAGTTCCTTCCGTTGGTGAAATGAAAGCCAAAGGTTCGGAAGTAGCAGGGCACGCAAACGTGTTTATTTTTCCCGACTTGCAAGCAGGTAACATTGGGTATAAAATTGCCGAAAGACTTGGCGGATTTATGGCAGTAGGTCCCATTTGCCAAGGATTTGCAAAACCCATGAACGATTTGTCCCGCGGATGCAAATCCGACGATATTGTTGCTGCCGTTGCTATTACGGCACTTCAAACACAAATGTAGAGGTGTGACATGAAAATATTGGTTATTAACTCCGGAAGTTCGTCATTGAAATATCAACTCATTGATATGGAAACGGAAAGTGTATTGGCAAAAGGCAACTGCGAACGCATTGGCATTGAAGGTTCTAACTTTATATACAAGGTGAACGGAAACACTATTGAACAAAAAGTTGATATGCCAAATCACAACGTTGCAGTAAAACTTGTGTTGGATAGATTAACTGATAGCGAAGTCGGTGTAATTTCGGATATGTCTGAAATTGACGGCGTAGGACACAGAGTGGTTGCTTCCGGTGAGGCTTTCAAGCAACCGTCTTTGGTTACTCCGCACGCGATGGAACTTATGGAAGAGATTAAAGACTTGGCGCCTTTGCACAATCCTGCTGCAATAGTTGGCGTTAACGCTTGCTTGGCTCAAATGCCTAATACTCCGATGGTATTGGTATTTGACACGGGCTTCCATTTTACCATGCCTGACTACGCTTACATGTATGCCGTCAAGTACGAACATTACGAAAAGTACAAGATTCGTCGTTACGGTGCGCACGGAACCAGTCATCAATTTGTTGCCAACGAATGCGCAAAATATCTTGGCAAGAATATTGAGGATATGAAAATAATTACTTGCCACTTGGGCAACGGTTCGTCCATTTCCGCTGTAAACGGTGGCAAATGTGTCGATACGTCGATGGGATTTACTCCCTTGGCAGGTGTTCCGATGGGAACGAGAAGTGGCGACATCGACTTTGCAGCCGCTGAATACATTGCTCGCAAAGAAAACATGACCGTTTCACAAATGTTGACTTATCTCAACAAAGAATGCGGTATGGCAGGTGTTTCTGGCGTATCGAGTGACTTTAGAGATTTGGACACTGCTAAAAAGGAAGGCAATTATCGTGCCGCCCTTGCTCTTGATATGTTCTGCTATGCAACTAAAAAATACATCGGTGCTTACACGGCAGCGCTTAACGGTGTTGATGCAATCGTGTTTACGGCAGGCGTTGGGGAAAACGATAGTGGAGTGCGTTCGCAAACTCTCAAGAACATGGAGTTCTTCGGCATCAAATTGGATGAAGAAAAGAATGCTAACTGCCCCAGAGGTTCGATAGCCGAGATTCAAGCTGCCGATTCTAAGGTTAAAATTCTCGTTATTCCTACAAATGAAGAGCTTGCCATCGCTCGTGAAACAATGAGAGTGGCAAAGTTGTCTTAAAGTGTTGACATATCTTTTGTAATTTTGTATAATATTAACCGTGTTTGATAAGATAGTTGTAGATTTGGCCAAATGCTTTGCAAATGAAGGCAAATCGGTGGATTTTAGCGGACATTTTAGTGCTGACAGCTCCCTTTTGAGCTATCCTAATGCAACGATTGACGACGTTTTTGTGGATTTTAAGCTTGTTTTCAATAATCCCAACGTTGACGTTGAGGGTTCGCTTGTTGTAAAGGTTAGTGGTTTTTGCGACAAATGTGCCGTGGAAGTTAACAAAAATTTTTGTTTGCCATTTGCGCAAACCTTTCACAAAGATTTTTCTTCCGATCAGGACGATTATTTGTACTTTGATAGCAAACTTGACATGACCCTTGCAATTAACGATGAAATAGTCTTGTCTTTGCCAACGTTGTTGTTGTGTGACGAGAATTGTCAGGGTTTGTGTCCTAAATGCGGAGCTAATCTCAACTCGGAAAAGTGCGATTGCGATGTTACTCGTGAGAATGCATTTTCCGTCCTTAAAAATTTAAAATTCTAACGGAGGTGCATCACAATGGCAGTACCCAAGAGAAAAACATCTAAGCAAAGGAAACATACAAGAGCAGCCAACTGGACGGCTTCTGCTCCTACTTTGGTAGAATGTCCTCAATGCCACGAACTTAAAGTTGCGCACAAAGTGTGTGACGCTTGCGGTTATTACGATGGTAAGCAAGTAGTGGAAGTTTCCGCAGATAGGAAATAGTCTATTTTTTTTCAGCAATCAACCACCGATTTTTGTCGGTGGTTTTTTGCGTTGTGAAACATACTTGCCAATTTTGCCTAATTTGTGAAACATTTGTAAATTGGCAACTTGAATAATTGCCAAAAAGTTCATTATGAGTTATAATACTAAAGCTTATGCAAAATTACACTTGGTGGAGTTTGATTTGATAGATATCGATTGCATTCAAAACGCTATCAACTACAAGTTTCTGGATAAAAAGCTATTAAAGCAGGCATTCGTTCATTCTTCGTATGGCAATGCGGAAGGAATACCCAACAACGAACGTTTGGAATTTCTTGGCGACTCGGTTTTGGGCTTGGTAGTGGCTGAGTATTTATTCAAGAATCACTCAAAGTACGATGACGGAGAGTTGTCTAAAGCAAAATCCGCTGTAGTCTCTGCCGACGGTTTACGTCCCGTTATGATGCGTATGGATTTGTTGCGCTATCTTCAAGTTGCCGACGGGGCAAAAACAATCAAGAGCAAATCCAAAAAGATTTCGGCTAATTTGTATGAAGCTATCGTTGGCGCGATATTTTTGGACGGAGGTTTTGATGAGGCAAAGAGTTTTGTGTTGCGGTCTTTGTCGGACGTTTTGTCCCGCGTTAATTGTTCGGTTATGACTGATTACAAAAGTTTGTTGCAAGAGTATTGTCAACAGCGCAAGTGGCGTATCGAATACGTTTTGATTGACAAAAGCGGCTCGGACAATAATCCGATATTTAATTACGAGTTGAAAATAGACGGCAAAACCGTGAGCGACGGCAGCGGTGGTAGCAAAAAAGCTGCCGAACAAGAAGCGGCAAGAAAAATAGTGGAAAAATGGAGAATTAAGTAAGTGCTATATCTCAAAAAAATTGAAATGTACGGCTTTAAGAGTTTTGCCGACAAGGTTGAACTCAAGTTCGATCAGCCTATCACCGGCATAGTTGGACCTAACGGATGCGGCAAAAGTAATATTTCCGATTCTATTCGATGGGTTCTTGGTGAGCAGAGCACAAAGAATTTGCGCGGCAAGTTGATGCAGGACTTGATCTTTAACGGTACGGATAGTCGCAAATCGATGAGTTATTGCGAAGTATCGTTGTTTATCGACAATACCACGCGTATATTTCCTATTCAATTGGATGAAGTTATTATTTCGCGTAAGTTGTATCGTAACAACGAAAGCGAGTATTTGTTGAATCGCAACGTTGTGCGTTTGCGTGATATTTTGGAATTGTTGCGCGGTGTTGGCCTTGGTAAGGAAGGGTATTCGATTGTCGGACAGGGCAGAATGGATGCTATTCTTAACGCAAAGCCCGAGGATAGGCGTGCGATTTTCGAAGAAGCGTTGGGCATTTCTTCTTTTAGAATTAAAAAGGTAGATACCGAACGAAAGCTGGAAAAAACACGCGCAAACATGGCAAACTTGATGATATTAGTAGATGAACTAAAAAGGCGTTTGCCTGAACTGAAACGTCAATCTACTAATGCACGAAAGTATTTGGACATTTACAACGAGTTGCGTTTGTGTGAGATTAACGCTTATATCTACGGATACGACAATGCCAGCCAAGACAAGGAAAACGGCAAAAAGAAGTTACTTGGATTAAAAGACGAATATTCTCACAAAGAAAGCGAATACGCCGATGTAAACGAACGCTACGATGAATTGTTCCATGCCAAGAACGGAATGGACGATACCATTGCTGCATTGCGCGACAAGCAAGTTGCGCTTGCCGTAGAATTGGAAAAAAATGCAGGACAAAAGAATTTGGTGCAGGAACGCATCAACCATTGTTTTTCAGATATAGATTCGGCCGAACAGCAAATATCTAAAAATGAGGATGAAATTGCGCGTTTGGAACAGGCAACTACCGATGCACAAGACTTATTGGCGCGTCGCGTTAAAGAACGTGCGGAATTGGAAAACGAGATACTGCAAGTAAACGACAAATTTACTTCGGTCAACAAGAGATTTGATTCCATCAATGCCGAAATTGAAACTTGCCGTCAAAAGTTGGATGAAATTTTGTCGGCGATTTCCACCTGCAACGGAAAGATTACTGCTGCCGATGCAGAGCAAACGACCATTGTCGAGCGTATGGCCGAAATCGAAAGCAAGGGCGAAGAGCTCTCTCGTCGTTTGCAAGAGTCCGAAGGCGAAGAAGGAGACTTGTTAGGAAAGTACGAAGGTCTCCGTCGTGAAAAAGAAAATCTTGAAAAAACGTTGCTCGGCTTAAAGCAACAAGTAAAAGATTTGGAATACAAGCAGTTTGAGCATGGAAAAGAAGTGCAACGTCGTCAGCAAGCATTTGCAAGTGAGCGTGGCGGAATTGAAATGCTCAAGGATTTTGCTGCTAATTACAAGGGATATCAAGCAAGCGTGCAGTATTTGATGCAAGATGCACAGCACGATGTGGAATTATCCAAACACATTTGCGGTGTTGTGGCTAACCTAATTAAAGTTGAACCGAAATTGCAAGTTGCAATTGAAACGGCGTTAGGCGGAAGATTGCAAAACATCGTAACGGAAACGGAAGAAGACGTTAAATATTTAATTAACTATCTAAAAATCAACGATTATGGCAAGGCTACGTTTTTGCCGGTTAGCTCGATGAAGCCCCACGGAATTGACCGAGTTGAGGTTTTGTCTGAAAAGGGCGTGTTGGGTATTGCAAGCGATCTTGTTAAATTCGACAAGCATTACTCAAACGTTTTTGAATCGTTGCTCGGTGGTATTATCGTTGTTGATACTTTCGACAATGCTATTGCGATTAGTAGAAAGTATAGATATGCCCACAGAATGGTTACTTTGACGGGCGAAAGAATCGCAAACGACGGTTCACTTGAAGGTGGTAGTATTAAAAAACAGTCTTCGGGTGGATTGCTGTCCTACGACACTCAAATTGAGCAGAGAACCGAAAAACTGGAGATTTTAAAGAAAGAACTAATCGAAGCGGAATCGCAAAAGAACGCTACGGACAAGTTGCTTAATGAAACGAGAACGACTTTGAACAGAGTTTCCGAAAGTATCAATGTGTTGAACGTTTCAATTGCAACGGCAAAGGAAAAGATTGAAACCTCTAATACCTTGAGTTCGTCCGACAAGAAGAGCATTTTGGGATTGTCTAC
>CAYYTD010000029.1:11446-11706 GCA_964474475.1 uncultured Oscillospiraceae bacterium
ACTGACAAAGAACGTTTGAACGCTCGGTTGGCGGAACTTGAAAAGTTGTCCGCAAAAAACAATGAACGTTTAGTTGAATTGGGCGATGCCGAAAGTAAAATTCGTGCAAGAATAGAGCACCTCAAAAATACGTTGTCGGCTGAAAATACCGCAAAGGATTCTATTTCGGAAAGTTTAAGCAACAAGAGGTATCGCTTGGCTGTTTTAACCTCTAACAGTGAGGTTGCCGAAAAGGAAATTAAAGCCAACGGCGCACAAAT
>CAYYTD010000029.1:11716-12550 GCA_964474475.1 uncultured Oscillospiraceae bacterium
TTGAAAGACGAAGTTAATCTCAAGCGTAACTACATCGAACAGTTGCGTGCTTCCGTTAATATTTTGTACGAAAAGCTTAATGAAGAGGGTGCCAACAACGCCATGCAAAGCGAAATGAACGAATTGTTGGCTCAAATAAAATCTTCCGATAGCCTCAAAGCTCAAATGGAAGCTGACTTCCAGCGACTGGGGGACGACCGAATGAGATTGTCTAACGAGTTGGAGTCTTTGCGCGGGGTTATCGACAAGGAAGAATATATCCTCAACAAGATTGACGATGATTTGCTTGAATTGCAGCAAAGAGTTCAAGAGGAATATGGCATAACTTATTCTGCCGCAATACAATACAAGCAAGAAGACTACGACAAAGAGGCAGGAAAAACGCGCATTACGGAATTGAAACAAGCTTTGCAACGTTTGGGAAGTGTTAACGTTAACGCCATTGAAGAATTGAATGAGACGCAGGAACGTTACGACGGTTATATGGCGCAAATTGATGACCTTGAAAAGGCTGAGGACGACCTTAAGAGTGCATTGAAGGGACTTACCTCTGATATCGAAGTTCGTTTTGAAGAGGGAATGACCAAGATTAACGATAACTTCAAAGTGATTTTCCGTGAACTGTTTAACGGTGGTAATGCAAGATTGTACATCGACAAGGATCCGAACAAGGCATCTCTTGACCATGGAATCGAAATAGAAGCACAACCGCCGGGAAAGAAGTTGCAAAACATCTCTTTGTTGTCGGGCGGCGAACGTACCATGACGGCGGCAGCGATTCTTTTCTCCATTTTAAAATACAATCCTATGCCTTTCTGCGTGTTGGACGAAATC
>CAYYTD010000030.1:0-1096 GCA_964474475.1 uncultured Oscillospiraceae bacterium
AGGCAAGTATTCTCAAAGCTTTAACGTATGCATAAGTGAAAACGGCGAAATCGTTAAAAGCGTTGTGGGTAGTTCAACACAACTTGCGTGGAACGTATAAAATTTAAAATCGATATCAGTTTCTGGCTGTTCATTTTGATATCGATATTGCTTAAACGCGGATATTTTGCAGCGATGTATTCGATAGTGGTCGTTTTGCACGAAACGGCGCATTACGTTGTTGCAAACAAACTGTTTTACCATTGCAGGGAAATACGCTTAGGCATATTTGGTGCGGTTTTGTATGGCGATTTTGAGGACGTCGAAAAGTCGGCTGAAATCAAAATTGCCGCCGCTGGTCCGCTGGTTAACATTTGCTTGTGTTTGTTAAGCCTTGCGGCTTGGTGGTTATATCCCGATTCTTATGTTTTTACACAAGATTTTTGCGAAGCAAATTTAAGTATGGCAGCAGTCAATTTGTTGCCGTGCTATCCGTTAGATGGTGGGCGGATTCTTACTGCCGTGCTTCAAAAGCGGTATTCAAGAGTTGTGGCTATCGGCATAACCAAAAAAATAACGATTGGCGTTTCTGTGTTGCTTTTCGTTGTATTTATGCTTACATTGGCAACGGGAAGTATTCTCTTCAACGTGGGAACGTTTGCAGTTTGTTTATTCGTGGGTGTATTTGCGCAAAGTGGAGGCGAGTGCTACGTAAAAAGCGCTGTGATGAATCACAAGCGCAAATTGCTCAAGAAAGGTATGGAAAAGAAAACTTTGGTATTCGAACAAAACAATACGGTCGGTAATGTAGCCAAAAGAATGCAAGGCAATTATTTGTTTTGCTTAGACGTTGTCAACGAAGATATGGCAACGGTACGGCGTTTTTCTATTGCCGAGTTGGAGCACATCGTAATTTCATATTCGCCCGATACTGTGTTGAGTCAAATACCGTCTATCAAAGTATAGACTTTGGCGTAGTGTATTTGCTGTTAGATTGTTTGTATAAATAGTTTTTTGGGCTAAAATATACGACGCTTGTCGCAAGACGAAAATGTAATCAGTCTGTAGGAAAGTTGACGGGTACTGCTTTGTTATATCTTTTATTGAACAGGCAATA
>CAYYTD010000030.1:1106-8303 GCA_964474475.1 uncultured Oscillospiraceae bacterium
GGTCAAGAGCAAGGCAATACAACGATAGAATAAATAAAATCGATGCCCACGTCAATGTGTAAATGGGCATAATTGAGATCAATGAAATCAGCGCCATATACAAAGCGCCGACAAAAAACCAAACGAAACGTTTGCGCGAAAGATTTAGGCCAACGGACCTATTCTTTCGCGTTTTCTTTTGGGATTCGCAACAGACTGGTATTTGATTGCTGTTTTGTAGTAAGTTAAATGTCGTGTTAACATCAACGAAATGAGCTTTGATATGTTCATCGCAAAGGTTTAGCAGAGTATTGTTCATTGCAGTTCCAAAAAAGTAGATGCAGCTACATTTTAGTTTTTTTGCCGCAATGGTATTTTTAATTGCAATGTTTTTTGATATTTCGTCAATGAAGTAAAACACCACGTAAAATTTCAAATCATTTTTATACAATATTAATTTGTTTTCGCTGATCGGTTTTGTTTCGTAATTGTAATAGCGAAAGCAGGGCTCAAAAGTTGCCACGTTGTTTTCGTTGAATTGTAAATAGTCTGTGAGGTGTTTTATTTTTGAACTTTTGGTTGAATTGAGAGTTTTAGCTGAATATATTTCGCAAAGCGATTTGTAAAGTAAATAACCTGCACATACTGTTAACATTATTGCAAGCAAAAAAGAAGTGTTAGTGGGTATTCCACAATATCTAATCCAACAAAAAGACAGCAAAAATATCATGAGTGAGCATAATAGCGTATTCATTGCAGCAATCATTGTTAAATTATTAACACTTTTGTCTGATTATATTTGTCAAAAATAAAAAAATATAGTAATATATTTCTATGAAAATCGGCATTTTCGGCGGTACGTTTAATCCACCGCACAAAACTCACGAGCAAATTGTTTTGCGTGCAAAGGAGCAATTGGGTTTAAATAAAATCATCGTTTTTCCTTGCGGTGACCCTCCTCACAAGATTTGTGGGATTTCCAAGTTTGTTCGACTAAAAATGGCCGAGCTGGCTTTTGGTGCAATTGCTGAAGTGGATGATTATGAAATTTGTAAACAAGGAAAAAGCTATACGGTAGACACGCTGCGCTACGTCAAGAATTCTTATCCAAATGCGCAGTTGTATTTAATTATCGGGGGCGACAGCTTTTTTGATTTTTCGTCCTGGCATGAGCCGTATGCTGTGGCACAACTTGCTACCGTTGCCGTTGTCGGCAGGGGCGAAGATATTACCAGCGAACAAACCGAAGAGTTTAAAAGGAAGTTTAATTGTGACGTTGAATTGATAAGTCACGCGCCTGATTTTATTAGCTCGTCGGAAGTAAGGTTGAAATATCAATTCGGTTTGTCGGTCAAAGACATCGTTTCTAATGTCGTGGATGATTTTATTAGCGAACGCCGCTTGTACCACAATTATTTTGCTATGACGCAAAAACTGCGTTCTATGCTCACGGACAAGAGATATTTGCACACGTTTTACGTTGTAAAAAGAGGGCAAGAGTTGGCTCAGACCGAATTAAAACAAAAAGCATTCTTGGCGTGTTTGCTGCATGACTGTGCAAAGTACGTTACGGATGATAGTTTTTCGGAATATGGCTTTATTCCTTCGCCTGATATGCCGCAAAGTGTACTTCACGCATTTTTGGGTGCTATTATTGCAGAAAAAAAGTTTGGAATTGACGATGCGGAAGTATTAAACGCAATTAAGTATCATTGTACCGCACATTCTAAAATGACCTTGTTGGAGAAAATCGTATACGTTGCCGATAAAACGGAAGAAACGAGGCCCTATCCCATTAAGCATTTGCTGCAAGGAACTCTCGACGACATGTTTATTGCTTGTTTAAAAGAAGCAAGTGAATTTTGTTCAAGGGACAATGGCAACGTTTATTATTTAACCAAGCAAGCACTAGATTACTATATCAAGAAGTAATGCCATGCGAATAGTGTGGTGTTAACAAAATTTTTAAGGGAGACATCTTATGTCTAATATATCTGAAAACACCAAACAAGCAGTTCAATTGATTTGTAAGACTTTGTCGGACAAATTTGCCACGGATATTAAAATAGTATCGATATCAGGAATGACTGACATCGCGGATTATTTTATTATTTGTTCCGGGAAAAGCGCAAGTCAGGTTAAGGCGATATTTGATAATATGGAAGAACAACTTGAAAAAATCGGCAAGTTCGCTTTGCGCAAGGAAGGTATGACTGAAGGTCGTTGGATCGCCGTAGATTACGGAGATATTATAGTTCACATTTTCCACAAGGATACTCGTGAAATCTACGGTTTGGATGCTTTGTGGAATAACGGATCAAACGTAACGACTTTCGAAGAATAGATTTCAAATTTTAATTAATCGTTTTGGGATTCAAATGGTGCATATGTGCCACATCGCACGTATTGCACCATGCGGACGATGGATATTTTAACATCGGTGGTAGATTAACCCGATACAAAAAAACTACACAAGGAGATGCAATTCTACCAAGGATTGCTTAACGTATGAAAAACGCAACAAAACAAGTGGCAATAAATGCAGTTATCGCCGCTCTCTATGTGGTGTTAACTATGCCGTTTGGGCAACTTGCTATTAATCCGTTTGTACAAATTCGTCTGGCAGAAGCGTTAACTATTTTGCCCGCATTAATTCCCTGGTCCGTCGTTGGCTTAACAATGGGTTGTGCTATTTCAAATATATTTTCTTCGTTCGGACCTTTAGACGTTATACTTGGTGCGTTAATAACGCTTATGGCAGGTTTATTAACGGCGTTCGTGTTCCGTAAAAGTTATTTGGCCCCGCTTCCACCAGTTTTGCTTAATGCCTTTTTGCTTCCGCTGGTATGGCTTTTGGCTGCTGCGGAAGGCACGACGCTATCAGTGTATTTTTTGCAGGTCGTTAGGTTGTTGATATCGCAAGGCATTGTGTGTTTCGGTTTGGGTATACCGTTGTATTACGTTGTACGCAAAAGAATACTTCCGACATTAAATTCATGATGAGAAAAGCGTAGCCATTTTGGCTATGTAGGCTAACATAAAGATTATTTAGAGGTGACATATGACTTATATAACCAAAGGTGTATGCAGTAGACAAATTGATTTTGAAGTAGTTGACGGTAACTTGCACAACGTAAGGTATGTTGGCGGATGCAATGGCAATCTTCAGGGTGTTGGGGCTCTAGTTGAAGGGATGCCTGTTGAAGAGGCTATTCGTAGGCTTAAGGGCATAAAATGCGGCATGAAAGCCACCTCATGCCCCGATCAACTTGCAACCGCATTGGAAGAATACTTAGCAAAGCAGCAACTTTGATTTATAAAGTGAGGAGGCGATTTTTTGTGTTGCTTCCTTTTTGCTTTTTAGTGTGGTAGTGTGGCTGTTTAATCGCAATGCGAGGCACGCGAATTTTTAGCTAAGTGAAGACGTAGCCTTACATGTTAAAAGCAATTTCTAACGTGAAATATAGCTTGTCATTTAAGATAACCGTAACTTATCGCGTATAAATTTTTATTGTTCCGCAAAGTAAAATCGGTATTTACAAAGGACAAAATCTGTGTTAAAATTGCGTTGTGTCATAACTTGTTGTTTTAGGGAAATTTTATGACGAAATATTTATCTTTTTCAAATGAAGACGTGTCTCTTGCCGGACAATTGATACGCGAAGGCGAATTGGTGGCGTTTCCCACCGAGACGGTTTACGGTTTGGGCGCAAATGCCTTTAGCGTAGAAGCAGTAAAGCGTACGTATGTCGCAAAAGGGCGTCCGTCAGACAATCCGCTTATCGTTCACGTATGGTGCAAGGAACAAATATCGCAAGTGGCATGTGTTATTTCTTCCGACGCCGGGAAGATTATCGACAGTCTGATGCCAGGCAGCGTCACGATAGTTTTGCCAAAGAAGGATACGATTGACGATTGCATTACTGCGGGGTTTGACACCGTTGCTATCAGGATGCCGCAATCTGTAGAGGCGAGACAATTTTTGAAAAGCGCAGGAGTGCCTGTCACGGCACCAAGTGCAAATACTAGTGGCCGACCTAGCCCGACAACTTGGCAAAGAGTTAAGGAGGACATGGACGGGAAAATTGCAGCTGTTCTTTGTGGCAAACCTTGTAGTGTCGGCATCGAATCTACCGTTTTAGATTTGTGCCATGAGCAACCGCTTATTTTGCGTCCGGGCGTGGTCACAACAGGTCAGATTGAGTCTATTTTAGGCAAGGCGGTGCGTGTAATTACCGATCCGAATGAAAAGGTTAATTCTCCGGGGGTGCGGTATAAGCATTACGCCCCAAAGGTACCTGTCATTTTGAATCTTGATGGCGAAGTTGACAAGCTTTGCAGATATTACGACGATCTTGTATCGCAAGGAAAAAATCCCGTTTTGCTGGTTGACAATTGTGGAGAATTTGGCAATAGAAATTGTTGGCAAATAGGCGTTACGGACGAGCAGGTTTCTCAAAATTTGTTCGAAAATCTACGCATTTTGGAAAGCTCATACGATTATATTATTGCAAGTTTCACGTCGAAAACGGAGTTTGCTCAAAGTATTATCAATCGTCTAGTCCGTTCGGCTGGCGGAAACATTTTGTGAGGTATTATGAAAATCGCTTTAGCGTGTGACCATGGCGGTATTCAACTAAAAAATATCATCAAGGATTATCTTGTTCAAAACAATTATTTGGTGGAAGATTTCGGCACTTATAGCTCGGAAAGTTGCGATTATCCCGACTTTGCTCACAAAGCGGCCAAAGCTGTTGCCTGTGGTGATTGTGACAAAGGCATCGTGGTTTGTACTACTGGCATTGGCGTCAGCATGGCTGCCAATAAAGTTAAAGGAATTCGTTGTGCACTTTGCCTAAATACAGATATGGCATTGATGACACGCCGTCATAACGATGCCAATATGATTGCTTTTGGACAAAAATACGTTTCGGAAGAAAATGCAAAAGAAATGCTTGACGTATTTCTTTCTACTCCTTTTGACGGTGGACGGCATGCCGTCCGCGTAGACAAGATCGAAAAGTTGTGAGGTTGATATGATTGAAGAAGTTGTAAATTCTATTTTGCAAGCAGAAGACGTTGCTGCACAGCGTGTAGCGGAGGCCGAACGCAAGGCCAACGAGATAATTGCAGAGGCAGATATTGCGGCCGAACGCAACAAAAAGCAAGCGTTGGAAGAACACAAACAAAAATATGTAGAGCAAATGACTCAGGCGCAGGTAGTTGCCGATGGCAAGGCTGCCGAAGAACTTGCAACTCTTAATGCTGCAACGGATGGAGAAATTGAAAAGTGCAAGGCTAACGTAGACCAGGCTGTTAAAATTATTTTGGAGAATTTGTTGTAATGGCAATTGTGAAAATGAAAAAGTTTTCCTTGCTGGCATTACAGGCTGACAAGGAAGCTATATTTGACGCCATTATTCGTAGTGAGATTGTTCAATTGAAGCGTAGTGCAGATATCAACGCTACGGTCAATCTTGATGAATCTGTTCAACGCGAAAGGCTGCTCGAACAAATGCGTATGCTTGAAGAAAACATAGCTTTTGTTTGTGACTCTGCAAGTAAGTATAATTCCTCGGTTCACGGTGATAAGAATTTATTTGTGTCTATACCTAAAGGCACGTTGTCTAGGCCTCTTGCGGAAGTTACATTTGACGATTTTCTTTCACTCGGCAGTCAAGCATCGCAAATCGATGGTGAAGTTGCTCAAGTGGTTGAACTAAGAGATTCTGTGGCAAAGTTGCAATCGGAACTTGACAAAAAGCAACAAGAGTTGTTTCGCACATTACCATTCAAAAGGTTAGGACATCCTACTTGTTGGTATGCCGATACTGAAAGTTCTTTGGTTCAATTAAGTCAAGTGCCGATCATGGATTTGCATCGCGTACGCAATCTTGCGGAAGAATATGAAACCGTTTCAATTGAAGTGGTTGACGAAAGCGTTAATCCAGCAATTGTGGTGGCAGTTTTGCACAAGTCCGAATGTGACTTTTTGCAAAAAGCAGCATCGTTCGGATTAGTAAAATGCAGTTTTACATGCGATGTGTTGCCGTCCGTTCAAATTGAAACGTTACAGCGTCAAATTGATGGTATAAAAGATTTTATCGCTAATCAGACAAAAGAAATTGCATGCTTGGCGCCCAAAACGGCACGTTGGAAAGTATATGTAGATTATTTGGGCTTATGCGAGAAAAAAATCGCCGCCGAAGGCGACATGGCCAAAACGTCTGCAACTTTTGTAATGGAAGGATTCTATCCTGCCGAAAGAGAAGAAGAGCTTACGGTAGCTCTCAATAACGTATCTCAAAGTATCGTATTCTATTCGGATGAAATAGGTGAAGATGAATTTGCACCGACGTTGCTTAACAATAACGGTATAGTCAAGCAATTTGAGTCGGTCACCAACATGTACACGCCGCCGACATATCATGAAATCGATCCCAACCCGATAATGTCTATTTTCTATTTTATCATTTTCGGCTTTATGGTTGCGGATATGGGGTATGGCTTACTCTTGATTATTGCAGGTATAGCAGCACATTGTTTGATTAAACAAAACACCGGAGTTAAGTCATTATTGCAATTGTTTGGCGTATGCGGTGTGGCGGCGGTTTTAATCGGAGCATTATTTGGAAGCTTTTTCTCTTACACATTGTATCCGGGCATCATTCCCGATCCGGGACAGTATCCGATGGTTATGATTATTCTAAGCCTTGTGCTTGGAATTATACACATAGTTGCGGGCATTGCGTGCAACATTGCCGTAAGAATTAAACATGGTGATAAAATAATGCCATGGTTTACGGATTTTGCGTGGATAATCGTATTTTTGAGTCTCATCGTTGCTTTGTTTAACGTGATGATCGAACAAGCTGCGTATGAACCATATATGGTTCTCAGGCTGCCCGATGTTGTAACTAACGTGGCGTTATACGTTTGCTTGGGTGCACTTGCTGTAGCTATCATTTCGGCGGGCATTACGCAAAAAGGATTATTTGGCAAAGTCAAAGGGTCCTTTGGCGCGGCCTATGGCATAATCAATTATTTTTCCGACATTATGAGCTATATAAGAGTATTTGGACTTATGTTGAGCTCCGCTCTTATGGGACAAGTAATTAATACTCTCGGAGGAATGGTTTCATCTGGCGGCGGAATCGGTTATGTTTTTGCTGCGATGGTATTGATTTTTGCTCACGTATTCAATTTGGTTATGGGCAT
>CAYYTD010000030.1:8313-12463 GCA_964474475.1 uncultured Oscillospiraceae bacterium
TATATTCACGACGGAAGATTGCAATATATTGAATTCTTCGGTAAGTTTTACGCTGGAGACGGCGAGTTGTTTGTGCCGTTCGGAAGTCAAAACAAGTACACTTTGTTAATTAAAAACAAGTAAGTACAAATAAAATTAAATCGTAAATGGTGCGTAATTTTATTGTTCAGAATTTTGTTGTTTGAGCAACGGAATGTCGACGTCATTGCGGTTTTATATAAAAAACAAAAACATTTATCATTTTTTTTGGAGGAAAAACAAAAATGACAGGTTTGACAATTGGTATTTTGGGACTCGCACTTTGCGCAATCGCATGCGGTGTTGGCTCTGGCTTGGGATTGAAATCGACGACGAGCGCATCTATGGGCGTTTTGTCTGAAGATCCTTCCAAGTTCAGCAAAGTAATGGTCCTTGCATTGCTTCCCGCTACGCAAGGTATTTACGGTTTTGTTATCGCAATTTTGGGTATTAGCAGTCTTCCTGCTGTTGGTATGGAAGCAGCCGCCGCTTTAGCTCAAGGTTGGAACGTCTTCTTTGCTGCATTGCCGATGACGTTGGGCGGCATGATTTCCGCTATTTTGCAAGGTAAGTCTTCTGCTATGGCAATTCTTGCTGTTGGCAAAAAGCCTGAAATTGCAGGTAAATCCATTTTGTTCCCCGCAATGACCGAGTTCTACGCTTTGTTAGGCATGGTTATTTCCATTATGTTATTCAACGTTTTATAATTCGGCGGAAAGAATCAATGAATGGTAAAGATAATATTATTCAACGAATACTTAGCGACGCAGACTCTAAATGCAACGCGATATTAGACGCGGCCAAAGCTCGCGCCGAGCATACGTTACAAGAGGCTGAAGAAGCAATTCAAAAAGAAGCGGCTGCGTATACTGAAAAAGCAGATGTCGCCGCTTCTGAATTGTTACGCAACAAATTGGCGTCTGCTCAACTGGATGCAAGAAAGTACAAACTTCTTTGCAGACAAAATTTGATTGCCGATTGTTATCGTAATGCTCTTGAAAAACTATGTGGAGCAAACGATGGCGAGCGGCTCGAATTTATCGGCAAACTCATTTCTCTTTATGCAGAACAGGGAGAAACGGTGTGTGTGTCCAAAAGAGATATGCCGCTAGTTACGCAGTCATATTTGGATGGGATTAATTTGTCTTTGGTATTATCTAAAGAGCCTATCGATATCTGTGGCGGTGTTGTTCTATTAGGAAATGGGTACGAGAAAGACGTGTCGTTGTCGAAAGTAGTTGAGTATTCACGTAATTGTACGGAGTCTACGGTGTCTTCCGTATTATTTGGAGATTAAGTATGGCAACGGATAATCAACTTTTTGCTAACGGCCGTATCTCAGTTTTAAGTACGAGGTTGTTCGGTCAAGACAAGTTCTCAAGGTTAGCCGAGTGTTCGTCTACAGACGAGTGCATACGTTTGCTTGTTGAAAGCGGCATTGGCGGTGGAGTATCGGAATCTGGTGATTGCGACGCTTTGTTGAGAGCTGAAATGAATAGCCTTTTGCAACTGTTGAAAGATTTGTGCTTTGACAATAATTTGTTGGCATATTTGCGTTGTAGATATGATTACGTCAATGCCAAAGTGTTAATGAAGAGCAAGTATATGCGTACAGACGGGGTTCCGTATTGTTTTCAAAACGTTGCTTGCAATCCAGACGATATGCAACAAGCTTTTGTCAATGACGATTATTCTAATTGTTCAATGGCAATGGCGCATGCTTGTAGGTCTGTGGATGAAGCATTTGCTTCAGGCAATCGAAGCCCGCAGGTTATCGATCGTTTGCTGGATTCCGCATATTATTACGATATGCAAATGTGCGCTTATCGTTCAAGCGGCGGTTTGCTCAAGGAATTATACATTTGGGACGTCGATACGACAAATTTAATGTTAATAGTTCGTGCGCGTAATGCCGGCTTAACCGCAGAAGATTATGATGAATTGATTATTCGTAGAGGAAGTATTAGGGCGGTTACTCTCAATGATTTGTTTGAGAACAACAACGCGGAAGCTCTTCCTGAAAAATATCGCTCTTTCTATTCTGTTTGTGTGCAATCGTCAGACGTTCAGCGTGCCGAAAGTGAACAAAAGAAAGGTCGATATGCGATTATAGAAAATTCTATGGATATGTTAGACGTTCATCCTGTGGTCGATTACTTTCTAAAAAAGTGTGAAGAAATCGATAAGATTCGGTATATCTTTATTAGCGTTAAAAACGGTGTCAATAAAGAAATAATTAAGGAAAATTTGCAATAATGGTAAATAAAATTGCTGTAATCGGTGATAGAGACACGGTATTGGCATTCAAGGCCGTTGGTGTCGAGGTGTTTGATGCTGTAACGCCCGATCAGGCGCGCGCATTGGTGAGAAAGTTGTCGCAGGATAATTATGCGGTAATTTTCCTCGCAGAATCTCTTGCCGAACAAATCCCCGAAACTCTTGCCAAGGCCAAGACTCGTGCATATCCGGCAGTTATTCCTATTGCCACAAATAAGCAAAGTAGTGGTTTTGGAATGAAAGGAATTAAAAACGACGTCGAAAAAGCAATTGGCGTGGATATCATATTTAACAAAGAGGGTAAATAATGGTAGGTAAAATAATCAAAGTCAGCGGACCGCTGATTGTTGCAGGGAATCTTGCCGACGTTGAAATGTACGACGTTGTTAAAGTGTCCGATCAAAAATTGATAGGTGAAGTTATTGAACTCCGTGGAGACAAGGCAAGTATTCAAGTATATGAAGAAACGAGCGGCCTAAAAGTTGGCGACGAGGTAATTTCAACGGGATCGCCTTTGTCTGTTGAACTTGGCCCCGGCTTGATCGAGGGTATTTTCGACGGCATACAACGTCCGCTTAACGTTCTTGTTGAAAAATCAGGCAGCCGCATTGGCCGAGGTATTGAAGTTACGGCTTTGGACCATTTGCGCAAGTGGCATTTTGTGCCGACCGCAAGCGTTGGCGACGTGGTTGAGGCCGGCGACGTATTGGGCACCGTTCAGGAGACAAGTATCGTTTTGCACAAAATAATGGTTCCTTACGGTATCTCAGGCAAAGTGGAATCCGTCGTTGCAGAGGGTGATTATACTATCGATGAGGTAGTCGCATCAGTAGCCGGTTCACAACTTACTATGGTGCAAAAATGGCCTGTTCGTCGTGGTCGGCCGTACAAGGCAAAAATGGCACCCAACCTTCCCATGGTTACGGGACAGCGCGTAATTGATACTTTGTTCCCAATTGCAAAGGGTGGCGTTGCAGCCGTTCCGGGTCCTTTCGGTAGTGGAAAAACAGTAGTACAACATCAGCTTGCCAAGTGGGCGGATGCGGATATCATCGTGTACGTAGGTTGCGGAGAACGTGGCAATGAAATGACGGACGTTTTGCGAGAATTTCCGGAATTGAAGGATCCTAAATCGGGCGAACCTTTAATGAAACGTACTGTGTTGATTGCAAATACATCGGATATGCCTGTTGCTGCACGTGAAGCCAGTATATACACCGGTATTACGATTGCCGAGTATTTCAGAGATATGGGATACACCGTGGCAATTATGGCAGATAGTACTTCTCGTTGGGCGGAAGCTTTAAGAGAAATGTCCGGTCGTTTGGAAGAAATGCCTGGCGAGGAAGGTTATCCTGCTTATTTGTCTAGTCGTCTTGCAGAGTTCTACGAGCGTGCTGGTATCGTGAAGGTTTTAGGCTCATCGGATACGGTAGGTGCAATTTCTGCAATAGGCGCGGTATCTCCTCCGGGGGGTGACTTATCCGAACCTGTGTCGCAGGCAACGTTGAGAATAGTCAAGGTATTTTGGGGGTTGTCTGCAAGCTTGGCTTACAAGAGACACTTCCCCGCGATCGATTGGCTCACCAGTTATTCATTGTACGATGATAAATTAGAAGAGTGGTATGGCGATAACGTGGCGGAAGATTTCAACAGCCTCAAGCAAGAACTACGCGTTGTTTTGCAAGAAGAAAGCCAGCTTAATGAAATTGTTCGTTTAGTTGGTATGGATGCACTTGGTGCAAAAGATCGTTTGACGATGGAAACCGCCAAATCAATTCGTGAAGACTATTTGCATCAAAATGCTTTCCACGAGGTTGACACGTATACTTCGCTTAACAAACAATACAAAATG
>CAYYTD010000031.1:0-1499 GCA_964474475.1 uncultured Oscillospiraceae bacterium
TGGGTGCGTGATTCTATCATCCGTGAACGTCTTGCCGACCCCGCTTATGGCGGTAACGAGGCATTTAAGATTGAGGAGGATAAGCAAGGCAACCCGATTACGCCTCGCTTGAATTGGGCAAAACCTACGAATTTGTAGTTCTCGCTCTCGACAGAGAAAAGAACAGAGTTTCGCTTGGTTACAAACAACTTCAACCGGAACCGTGGCAAGTTGCTTTTGAAAAGTTCCCCGTTGGAACGAAAGTAGTGGGCACCGTTGCTC
Organism: uncultured Oscillospiraceae bacterium; assembly: GCA_964474475.1. Classification (GTDB taxonomy): domain Bacteria; phylum Bacillota; class Clostridia; order Christensenellales; family CAG-314; genus Fimimonas. Next base: position 262 of record CAYYTD010000031.1, read on the forward strand.
GTATCCTTCCTTTTGGCGCATTCATTCAATTGGATAAGCACATTGACGGTCTTCTTCACGTTTCCAACATTTCTTGGGAATGGCTTGAAGACATCAACAAGGTTCTTAAAGTTGGCGATGAAATCGAAGTTGAAGTAGTTGAATTCGATTTGGAACACAAGCACATTACTCTTTCGAGAAAGGCACTTTTGGAACGTCCCGCTCAACACACCGAAGCAAGAGAAGAAGAATAATTTTTGACCGATTACCGTTTTCTAGGATTTGAGACACTCCGACTTAATTCTTGGATGACGGCGGAAATATAACAGGAGGAAAGATAAATGACTAAGCAAGAAATCATTGCTAAGTACGGCAGAAAAGAAGGCGATACGGGTTCTCCCGAGGTTCAGATTGCTTTGCTCACAGCACGCATCAATCACCTTACCGAGCACCTTAGAACTCACCAAAAGGATCACCACTCAAGACGTGGTTTGCTTCAAATGGTTGGTCGCAGAAAGGGTTTGTTGGATTACCTCAAGCAAACCGATATTGAAAAGTATCGTAAGATTATTGCCGACTTGGGTTTGAGAAAGTAATTATGAAGAAGGAGAAGGGGAATATCTTTGTATTATTTCGCCCTCTCCTTTTTTATTGTTTTATGATTCCGTTTGCGGCGTATTTTGCAAAGGGTTGTCGCTTGTGGCTGCAAATTGATTTGTGAAACTAAATTTGAAAGTTTTGAGCTAAAACTTTCGTGGGAAATATAGTGAGAAGGAGAGAAAGATATGGAAAAATTTAGAAAAATTGAAAGTCAAATCGGAAATCGCAAGTTTTACGTTTTCGAGACGGAAGTGGGCGGACGTACCGTTTCCGTTGAAGTAGGCAAGTACGCCGAACAAGCAAACGGATCTTGCATGGTGCAATGCGGAGAAACAATTGTAATGACAAACGTTACGTTGGCGGACAAACCTCGTGACGGCATTGACTTTTTCCCTCTTGGCGTAGACTTTGAAGAGAAAATGTATTCCGTCGGTAAAATTCCCGGTGGATTTAAAAAACGTGAAGGTAGAGCCAGCGACAAGGCTATTTTGACTTCTCGTCTAATAGACCGTCCACTTCGTCCACTTTTCCCAAAAGGCTTTTTTAATGATGTTTGCGTAATTGCAACAGCACTTTCAGTTGACCCTGATGTGGCTATTGAGCCACTTGCAATGCTTGGTTCATCTATTGCTCTTACTATTTCAGACATTCCTTTCCAA
>CAYYTD010000031.1:1509-9220 GCA_964474475.1 uncultured Oscillospiraceae bacterium
TATTGACAGACCTATTCGGCCATTGTTCCCCAAGGGATTTTTGAACGATGTATCCGTTATTTCGACGGCAATGTCCGTTGAACCGGATATCCAACCGGAAGTGTATGCAATGATGGGTAGTTCCATTGCGCTTACCATTTCCGACATTCCTTTTGCGGGCCCCACGGGCAGCGTTGTGGTTGGCTACGTTGACGGAAAGTACGTAATTAACCCCACTCAAGCAGAAAAGGAAAAGAGCCAACTCAACTTGAATCTTGCCGGAACGAAAGACGCCATTATGATGGTCGAAGCAGGAGCAAACGAAGTATCTGAACAAGTTATGCTCGATGCAATTTTGTTTGGTCACGAAGCAATTAAAGAACAATGCGAATTTGTTGAATTTATTCGTGATGCAGTAGGCAAGCCCAAGGCTGAAATTGAACTTCACTTGCCCTCGACGGAGCATGAAGCCATTATTAGACCTTACGCCGATGAAATGCTTACCAAGGCTTTGCAAACCTTTGACAGATACGAACGTCAGGCAAATCAAGATGCGGTAGAAAAGGCTTGCAGAGAGCACTTTGCAGAAACCAACCCCGAAGTTCTTGATGATTTGGGCGATGTTTTGTACAAGATGACCAAAGAAAAGGTTCGCGCAAGAATTTTGAACGAAGGCATCCGCCCCGACGGCAGAACTTTGACGGAAATTCGTCCCATTTGGTGCGAAGCAGGCATTTTGCCGAGAGTTCATGGTAGCGGTGTGTTTACCAGAGGTATGACGCAGGTTATTACTACGGCGACGCTGGGAACCATTTCGGAAGTTCAAAAGCTTGAAAACTTGGACGATAACGATACCTTTAAGCGTTACATGCATCACTACAATATGCCCGGATACTCAACCGGCGAAGCTAAGCCTTTGCGCAGCCCCGGCAGACGTGAGATTGGTCACGGCGCACTTGCCGAACGAGCTTTGGAACCCGTAATTCCTTCCGAAGAGGAATTCCCCTACGCTATCCGTACCGTTTCGGAAGTAGTATCCAGTAACGGAAGTACTTCTCAGGCAAGTATTTGCGGATCGACGTTGGCATTGATGGATGCAGGTGTACCCATTAAAGCGCCCGTAGCAGGTATTGCAATGGGCTTGATGAAGTCCGAAGACGGCAGAAAGCTTGCAATTTTGTCCGATATTCAAGTCCTTGAAGACTTCTTGGGCGACATGGACTTTAAGGTAGCAGTTACGGTAAAGGGTATTACGGCTATCCAAATGGATATCAAAATTAAGGGTATCGACGAAAACATTTTGCGCACGGCATTGGAACAAGCTCGTCAAGGCAGATTGTTCATTTTGGACCAAATGCTTAAAGTTTTGCCCGCACCGCGCAAGGAACTTTCTAAGTATGCTCCCAAGATTATTTCCTTCAGTATCGATCCTGACAAGATTAGAGAAGTTATCGGTAGCGGCGGAAAGGTTATCAACAAGATAATTGACGAAACGGGCGTTAAAATTGACATTACCTACGACGGAACTGTATTTATTGAAACTTCATATAAAGAAATGTCCGACAAGGCAAAGAAGATGATTTTGGCAATTGCCAAAGATCCTGAAGTCGGTGAAGAATTTACAGGCAAAGTAGTTAGAATTTTGGACTTTGGCGCATTCGTTGAGATTGCCCCCGGCAAAGACGCGTTGATCCATATTTCCAAACTTGCTAAAGAAAGAGTTGAAAAGGTTACGGACGTTGTTAATATTGATGATACCGTTGTTGTTAAGGTTATCAAGATTGATGAAAAAGGACGTATTGACTTGAAACTCATCAAAAAGCTGTAATTGACAGCGGCTAAATTTTGTTAAATGAATTTGAAAAGCACTCGCATCGATGCGGGTGCTTTTTTTTGTGTTTTCGCTTGTACATTTATATTTGTCTGCGTGAATAGTATAATATATGATTAGGATAATCGCATGAATTGTAATACTTTTACTCACGTAGTTGCAAACGTTCTTTTGGTTGCCGTTGTTATTTGCTTGATTGGTGTAATGGTTGGTTGGAGCGACGTGAACGTTTTTGACAGGGAAGATACGCAATCGCCCGTGTACAAGGGGCAAATGCTAGATGCCGTGTCGCTGATGGTTAACGTTTACTGGGGCAACGAATACATTGACGGCTTTTTGGAAATATTTAGAAAATATGACGTGAAAGCCACCTTTTTCGTTGGGGGATACTGGGCTTCGGGATATCCCGACGTGTTGGCTAAAATTTATGCCGAAGGACACGAGATTGGCAATCACGGATATTTTCACAAAGAGCAGGGCAAGTTGGATTACGAAAAGAATTACAGCGAAATATATGCCTGTGGTAAAGTCGTTTTGGATTGCATCGGCGCGCCGACAACACTTTTTGCGCCTCCGGGAGGCGATTACAACAAAGAAACGCTAAGGGCAGCATCAACATTGAACCACAGAACTATAATGTGGACGAGGGATACGATTGACTGGCGAGACAAAGACAGCGACCTTGTTTTTAGGCGTGCTACACAGGATATTTGCGGCGGCGAACTAATATTGATGCATCCTACCAAACATACTTTACAAGCGCTGGAAAATATAGTAAAATATTATCAGAAAAATAATATTAAAATTGTGACGGTCAGTCGCAATATAGGAGCGGTATGAATTACGTCAAAGACTACCCCAGTGGATTACGTTTGATTTGCAATAAAATGGAAGGTTGCTATTCCGTTTCGTTTGGCGTTTTTGTTGACGTTGGCAGTATTAGAGAGAGTAGTGCCGAGAACGGGTTTTCACACTTCATCGAGCACCTGCTATTTAAGGGGACGAAAAAAAGAACGTCGCTACAAATTTCGGAAGAATTTGACAATATAGGTGCCAGCGTAAATGCTTTTACTGCCAAAGACTACACTTGCTTTTACTCCAAAAGCATTAGTGCTGACCTTGAAAGGTGCATGGACGTTATTTCGGATATGTATTTTAACCCAGCATTCTCTGAAAAAGAAATGGACCTGGAACGTCGTGTAGTACTTGAGGAAATTAAAATGTACAACGATATGCCGGATGATTTGGTGTCGGTTTTGTGTCAACAAGCAGCCTATCCCAACCAATCGTGGGGGCAAACTATTCTCGGAAATCCACAAAACATCAAATACTGTGATAGACATAGTATATCAGAATTCAAAAATAAGCACTATATTCCTTCTGCAACTGTCATTTCCGTTGCAGGTGCACTTGATTTTGCCGAGGTGGATGCACTCGTTCAAAAATATTTTGAATGCAATTATTCTGTTTCGTCGCAGCTGCCCGGAGCGCCTCAACCAACGCATGAATCGACCTTTTTGCATGAATTTAAAGAAGTGAAGCAGTCGCATCTTGAGTTGTGTTGGCCTGCCTACGCGATGACGGATGACGATTCGTATGCTGCGGGAGTTGTTTCTGACGTTCTCGGCGGAGGAATGACGAGTAGGCTGTTTCAGGAATTGCGTGAAAAGCGCGGACTTGTGTATTCTGTCCATTCAGTCGCTTCATCTTACAAGCATTGCGGCCTCTTTGGTATTTACTTAGGTTACGGCCCGAAAAACAACGAGCTTGTTGTAGAATTGATTCAAGCCGAAATTGCTAAATTACTTAAGGATGGGATAACCAAACAGGAATTGGAACGTAGCACTAGGCTTTCTGTAAATTCTTGTCTAATTGCGGGCGAATCTAACATGTCGGTGATGCGTGTTAACGGCAAAAGGTTGCTTAAAACAATGAAGGGATTTGATATCGAAGCTGAAATTGAAAAGTACAAATCCGTTACTATTGACGACGTAAACAGAGTTGCACAGACCATTTTCGCAAATGCCCCTGCCGCAGCTTACGTTGGGCCACAATCGGATAATTTTGATGCTGCCGCAAGAATCTTCAACATTCCTAAAAAAGACTAATTGCCTATCTGAGTGCATTGTGCACACAACACTTTGTATTTAAATTGATTTTGCCGAGTTATCCTCGGCATTTTCTTTACTTATCCTTTTAGTGAGTGATTAGCCTTTGCGGTGACTGATAATAGTGCGCTTTGGTGCCGAACGTTTTCTTTGCTAATAACGAAAAATATTTTGCGCACTTTGATTTTCAAGTGTTGATTATTTCTTAATAGTATTGTATAATAATTTGTAGATTTAACTTATTTGTTCGTGCAAATATTCGGAGGCTGAAACTAATGAGCAGTGATTTGAATAAAAAGAAGGCAAAAACCAGAAATATTGTGGGCATATGCGTTTGCTCTGCCCTGATTATTTTTGCTTTTTGCGGCAAATATTTTACAACCTTTTTCCGCGATATAGCCAACTTTTTCCTTGGAAGCTTTGGTATGGCGTTTTATGGCTTGATGGCAGCCATTATCGTTGCTTGCTCCTTTTCGTTGGCTGGCAAAAAGATTAAGATCCCGGCTAAATATGCCGCTCATTTTGTTTTACTTTTCGTATTCGTAGTTTTCTTGGTTCATTTAATTTCCATGCGCACGCTTTTTGCGGGAAGTGGCGTTGAATACAATTTGGAAAACTACGCCTATTACGTTTACAATTATTACGACGGTATACCCACCTTTGGCGGTATCGTTTTCGGCATTGTTACCTTTGCATTAGAAAAAGCAATGACGTTCCTTGGTGAGCTGATTTTGCTGCTTGGTGTGATTATCTTTGACGTAATCATGATAGGAATTTTCTTCTTTAACTACTTTACGGGGCGGCTTGAGCTGGAATCGCAACGCGAAGATATTTACGACGATATTCCCAACGAGGCACCTGCCGAGGCGGACACGACGCCCCTTGCAAATAACGACGATGCAAGACGACAAGCCGTTTCCTTCCTGTTCGACCAAGACGCGCCGACGGTTTATCCCGAAAGCGTGTGCGGAATTCCCGTTGCACAACAGACTTATCACTTTGATACCGCGCAGCAATCGGTGGTGGATAATCAGTCGACTATCGATATCGGTCAGGCAGAAAGTATACTCTTTGCCGACAGCTTGACTACGCCCGATCAAGGAAAGCAATCGGCAAATAATTTCTTTGGAAATCAACCCCAAGGGCAAAGGCAAACTTATTTTGAAGATACTCAGCCGGCCTCTCAAGACGAATTTGTGGTGAGAGGGTATTACTCAAACGAGCAAAGTGCTCCGCCGGTAGACGCCACTGATTTATTTGCCGTGCCGCCTACGACTCCTGCGCAAAGCAGTTATTCCCCGTCTCCGTCGCCTATCGACTTGACGGACGTGGTGGATATGCAAGCGGATGTGCAGAGCGATCCGACTCCGGTAGACACATCTAGCGTTACGCCGAAAAAATCAACGGACGAAGTGTTCTTGGCCGACCAAGGCTATTGGCAACCGACGGCACCTAAAGCCACAAAGCCGATAGAGGAAGATTACGCCTTGCAAGAGGACGTTTTTGTTCCGTCGCCCGTTGCAACCGAACCGAAAGTTGACGAGGTTGTGTCGCAACCCTATTCGCAAAACGCTACTGACAGTTATACATCGGCCGGCAATTCCTTCTTTTCTAACGACAGGTACGAAAACGCACCCGTTCAAACTGAGGACGAATCCCAAAACAGATTTGATCCGTACGAATCGGTGTCTAATGCGGCGGAAGATTATTCCTCTACTGTGATGGATGAGCAGCCTTTGCCTGTTGCCGAGCCTGAAGAGGACGACGACGAGATTGTGCCCATTGAGCACGAAGTGCCCGTTGACGGCGGAATGCAAGTTAAGTTGGACTTTGTTACGAAAAAAGACTTGAAAGAGCAACAGTCTAAATTGCATCAATACGTCAAGTACAACAAACCGCCCTTCGATTTGCTTAACGACGTTACCATTACCCAAGATCTCGATGCCGGGGACAGGAAAGCTGCCGCTCAAGCCATAGTTGACAAGCTGTCGGTGTTCAACATTAAAATTGAAGTTGACGATATCGTCGTTGGACCGTCCGTAACGCGCTACATGTTTAAAGTTTTGTCTCAAAAAACCCGTATGGGAGATTTTAAGCAGTACGCCGACGACATTAAAGCTTGCATTGAGGCGCAAGACGACATTCGCATCGAAGCGCCCGTGCACGGCACCAATTTGGTAGGTATTGAAGTTGCCAATAAAACCAAGTCACCCGTTGTTCTTCGTGGTTTGCTTGAATCGAGAGCTTTTCAGCAAGCTAAAGGCAATTTGGTTTTTGCCATCGGTCAGGAAATTACCGGCAGAGTTATTTGCGCTGACCTATCCGACATGCCGCACTTGCTTATTGCAGGTACTACCGGTTCGGGTAAAAGCGTTTGCTTGAATTGCTTGATCGTTAGTATAATTTACCGTTACGGTCCCGAGTACGTTAGATTTTTGATGGTGGACCCCAAGTACGTGGAACTTTCTCGTTACAACGGCATTCCGCATATGCTTACGGCTGAAAGCATTACCAACGTTACGGATGCTTTAGCAGGCATGGATTACCTAATCAACGAGATGGAAGCGCGTTACCAGTTGTTCCGTCAAAGCCACGTTGGTAATATTACGGAGTATAACGCCCGCGTTAACACGAAAATTGCGTCCAAAATGCCCTACTTGATATTCGTAGTGGACGAACTTGCCGATTTGATGTCTGCCAAAAAGAAGGACTTTGAAGCGAAGCTTGGCAGACTGGCGCAAAAATCAAGAGCGGCGGGTATCCACATCGTGCTTGCTACGCAAAGACCCGACGTTAACGTTATTACCGGTACGATTAAAGCCAACTTGCCTTGTCGCATGGCGTTGAAGGTCGCTTCGCAATACGACAGCTCCACCATAATTGGTTGTGGCGGTGCCGAAAAGCTGCTTGGTAAGGGCGATATGCTGTTTATGAATGCAGGCTCATCCGACTTGGAACGCATTCAAGGTGCATATATTTCTAACGACGAAATTAACAATCTTGTTAAGTTCTCGATTGAACAAAACGAAGTATATTACGATGCGCAAGTATCCGATGAGATATTTGTATCGAAAAAAATGGAAGAGGAGGCTGCTATGGAAGCTGCTGCGCAAAAGAACCCTCAAAATGCAAAGGAAACGTCCATTGACCCGTTGTGCAAACGCGCGTTGCGTTTTTGGCTGGAAAAGAACGCCGGCAAGGCATCGATTGCATCCATTCAAAGAAACTTGGGTATTGGCTTTAACCGAGCAGGGCGCATAATGGACACTTTGCAAAAACTTCATTACGTGGAAGAACCGTCTGCAAGCGAGTCGGGATCTAAGCCGTTGATGGTTTTGGTTACACTCGATCAACTTGATTCGTTGTTCCCCGATTTGGAAGACTAACGGAAAAGTTGTTGCCATTTGCAAATGATGACGGTGGTGTGTAATGAAAACTAAAATTGGCGTTGTGTCTCTCGGTTGCGACAAGAACCGTGTGGACACCGAAGTTATGCTTCAAAAGTTGTACGACGGCGGATTTGAAATTACTTCCGATCCATCCGTTGCCGACGTGATAATAGTAAACACCTGTGCTTTTTTGGAAGAGTCGCGCAAGGAATCGATTGATACGATTTTGGAAATGGCTGACTACAAGCAGGTGGGTAATTGCAAAAAAATTATCGTTACGGGCTGTTTGGGACAAAGTTTTGGCAAAGACGTATTTGACGGCATGGAAGAGATAGATGCCGTAGTTGGCACGTACGACTACGACAATATTTGCCAAATAGTTTCAGATGCCTTGGGTGGAGTGC
>CAYYTD010000031.1:9230-12426 GCA_964474475.1 uncultured Oscillospiraceae bacterium
CGTGAAAACTACGTTAACAAAAACGAGTGCATCACTTTTGGGCGGCGCGTGCTCACAACGCCATCGCACGTGGCGTACTTGAAAATTGCCGACGGTTGCAACAACTTTTGCACCTATTGCTTGATTCCTTACATTCGTGGAAGATACCGCTCCGTGCCCATGGAGCAAATTGTTGACCACGCTAAAGACTTGGCGCAAAAGGGAGTGAAGGAACTCGTTGTGGTTGCGCAAGACACAACAAAGTACGGAATTGACCTGTACGGCAAGTTGGCGTTGGTTGATTTGCTAAAATCTTTGACTGCAATTGAAGGAATAGAGCGCATAACACTACTTTATTGCTACCCTGAATTGATGACGGATGAGCTGATTGCGGAGATTGCAAATAATCCCAAAATTTCAAAATATTTGGATATTCCGTTGCAACACATTGACGACTCTATTCTTAAAGCAATGAACCGCAAATCTAATCACGAATCCATTTGCAAGTTGTTTGACAAGCTTGCCGATGCTCAAATAGCCGTGAGATCTACCTTTATTTGCGGATTCCCCGGTGAAACGCAAGAAACAGTTGATGAGATTGCTGACTTTTTGAAAAAATACAAATTGCGCAACGTGGGATTTTTTGCTTACTCTCAAGAAGAGGGTACGATGGCGGCAAAAATGCCGAATCAGTTGCAAAAGCGCACCAAAAACAAGTACAAAAACCAGCTGTACAAGCTTCAACAATCCATTGCAAGGGAGTTGAACCGAGCAGACGTGGGCAAAGTGCTTAGGTGCATTGTTGACTGCTTTGACTCCGTTGACGGCGAAGAGTACGTGTACAGGGCTCGTGCGGAGTTTATGGCGCCTGATATCGACGGAGTGGTGTTTGTTCGAGCCAAAGATGAACTGCCCGTAGGTGCCTTTTGCGACGTTAAAATTACAGGATCGTCCGATTACGATTTGATTGGTGAGGTGGTGCAAGTATGAATTTGCCAAATAAACTATCTTTGTTGAGAATTTGTTTGATTCCGCTGTTTGTAGTGGCGTTCTTTTTGCCCTACACTTGGGGCGCAATAGTATCTTGTGCGATTTTTATTTTAGCAGCCTTGACGGATTTTTTGGACGGATACATAGCACGCAAATACAACCTCGTTACGGACCTGGGCAAGCTGCTTGACCCCATTGCGGACAAAATGCTTGTGTGTGCGGCATTGTTTTGCTTGGCAGCAACCAACCCTTTGCAATATTGTTTTGAAAACGTACAGTTTTGGACCGACTTCGGCTACGTGTTTTTTGCCGTGACTGGTACGGTAATATTGGCAAGGGAATTGTTGATATCGGCAGTTAGAATGATTGCGGCAACCAAAGGCGTAGTGCTGCAAGCAAACATATACGGAAAAGTAAAGACGGTTTTTCAAGTTGTAAGCTTGCCTTGTCTGTTGTTGCTTTATTGCGTTCGCTTTGTTGCAACACTTTCATCGTTTTGGACGATATTGGCTTGCGTTGCCATTGCATTGTACTCAATAGCCGTATTGATGACGATTTTGTCAGGCGTAGTGTACATGGTACAAAATAAATACGTTTTTAGACAAGAAACGGACAAATAAAATAGGATTACGTAAATGATTAAAATTTTGGCTAAAAATTACAGCCAAGCGGTAAAAACGCTGTGCGACAAATTTAACGACAAAATTGTTGCTTACGACTTGATACTAAGCAGTTCGCAAGGCACCATGGCGGAATATTTGCGCAGTGCACTTGCATCTTCTGAATGTGTGGTGCTTGTAGGTAACGTTGGTGAATACGTCGATTTGCTTGCATCTGTGGTTGGTTGCGGATTGTTTTACGACAAATTTGCCGAAAAAATGGTGCAGGATTATTGCCGTTTGAGCAAGACGGAGTTGCCACCTCGTCATGTGATGGACAAAATATGCCTTTTACCTGAGGCTTTTAACCATTTTGCCCCGTCACACGGCTATCAATGCTGTTGTTTTGGCGTTTGCAACAGGTGTCACGTTTATATTTTGCCCAACGATGCGCTGGAATGCGCTTCGGTTTTTGACAAATACGTTGTAAGCGACATTTTGAAGAACCGTGCCGTTTCGCGTATGAATTGCTTTAAGGTTTTTGGTTTGACCGCCAAGGAAGTTGAGACACGCTTGGACAAGCTTAACCCCACTGTAGGGAAAGTTTTTGAAACTTGCAATTTAGATACCAAAATTGTGTTGACATTTTCGCACAAATGTGCTAAAAGTGTAGTTGTAGATACGATTACACAGGTCAAAGCGCTTTTTGCTGACAGTTTGTACGCCACTACGGAGCAGTCGTTGGCGAAGACGGTGGTGGAGTTGCTGACGAGTATTAACAAAAAGGTTTCCACTGCCGAATCCATTACGGGCGGACTGATTTCGTCGTCGATAGTTGACGTTGCGGGGGCAAGTTCCGTTTTGCACGAGGGACTTGCGACCTATTCGGTTCAGTCTAAGAGCAAAAGGCTGAACATTAGCCCGCACTTTATTGACGAATACGGCGTAGTTTCGCCGCAAGTGGCTGCCGAAATGGCAAAAGGCTTGCTTGCTTGCCCAGATTGTGACGTTGCAGTGGCAACTACGGGCTATGCAGGGCCTACGGCGGACTCCGGCTATCCCGTGGGGCTGTGCTATATTGCCATTGGTACGCGCGCAGGAGTTTCGGCGTACAAGTACGTATTTGCAGGCGATCGCAATTCCATTAGGGCGCAAGCTTGCAACGCTGCGTTGTTTTTAATTTACAAAACCGTAGTAAAAAAATAAGTTGAAAATACAAATAGGAGATACATGCATGACGGACGATAAGAAAAAAGCCTTAGAGCAAACGATACTTCAAATTGAAAAAGAGTTCGGCAAAGGATCGATAATGAAGCTTGGTAGCTTTGCTGCCTCTCGTAGCATTGAAGTGATACCCACTGGCTGCTTGCCCCTTGATATTGCTTTGGGTGTTGGCGGACTTCCTAAGGGACGTATTATTGAAATTTACGGACCAGAAGCTTCCGGTAAAACAACCGTAACTTTGCACGTGATTGCTCAAGTGCAAAAAATGGGCGGAACGGCAGCGTTTATCGATGCCGAACAAGCGTTGGACCCCACTTATGCATCGAGGCTTGGTATCGATATGGACGAACTGTACATATCTCAACCTGACTGCGGTGAAGAAGCATTGGAAATTTTGGACTACC
>CAYYTD010000032.1:0-12252 GCA_964474475.1 uncultured Oscillospiraceae bacterium
GATCAGGTAGTTACACTTATGGGATGGGTTCACCGCAGACGTGACCTTGGCGGACTTATCTTTTTGCAACTTCGCGACAGAAGCGGAATTTCACAAATCGTATTTGATACGGATGTTTGCTCGCAGCAGCTGTTGGAAAAAGCTTCCACGTTAAAATTGGAATACGTTATTACCGTTACCGGTAAGGTTCGTCGTCGCATTGGCAACAACGTTAACCCCAACATGAAAACGGGTGAAATTGAAATAGTTGCGGAAGAATTGAAAATTTTGTCCGAAGCAGACACGACGCCATTCTCCATTGGTGACGACGGTGCAAACGAAACGTTAAGACTCAAGTATAGGTACTTGGACTTGAGACGCGAAAAGTTGCAACAAAACTTGGTGACGCGTAGCAATATATACCGTATTACCCGTAACTACTTGAACGATAACGGCTTTTTGGAAATTGAAACGCCCATTTTGGGAAAATCCACGCCGGAAGGAGCTCGCGATTATCTCGTGCCGAGTCGTGTACATCCCGGTAGTTTTTACGCCCTTCCTCAATCTCCTCAATTGTACAAACAATTGATGATGATTGGCGGATTGGATAGGTATTTCCAAATTGCAAAGTGCTTTAGAGATGAAGACTTGCGTGCAAACAGACAGCCCGAATTTACGCAAATAGACCTTGAAATGAGCTTTGTCGATCAAGAAGAATCGGTTATGCAGCTCGTTGAAGGTTTGCTCGTTAAAATGTTCAAAGAAATTCGCAACGTTGACTTGCCCGAACACTTCGTGCGTATGCCTTGGCTTGAATGTATGAACCGTTTTGGTTCAGACAAGCCTGATATGCGCTACGGTATGGAAATTAAAAATCTTGACGATATTGCAAAGAATAGTGGTTTTTCGGTATTCAAAGATGCCGTTGCTTGTGGCGGTACCGTTAGAGCTATCGTATTGGAAGACGGTGCGGACAAGCTTTCTCGTAAGGAACTTGACAAGCTCGTTGAATTTGTGAGAACGTACAAAGTTAAGGGATTGGCATGGTACGGCATTGGAGCAGAAAGCGTAAAGTGCAGTTTTGCCAAAGCAGTGGACGAAGCTGAACTTGCTTCTTTGCAAAGTGCTTTAAACATGAAAACTGGCGACATTGCGTTGATAGTTGCCGATGCAAATTGGCAAACCGCTGTCGTTGCGTTGGGCGCATTGCGTTGCCATCTTGCAGCTAAATTCCAAATGTACACTTCCGACGATTTTGCTTGTCTTTGGGTTGTAGATTTTCCGCTGTTCGAGTATTCGGAGGAGGAAGGTAGATACGTTGCCATGCACCATCCGTTTACCAGCCCTAAAAACGAAGATTTGCAATACATGAAGACGGACCCAGCAAGAGTTCGCGCAAAGGCTTACGACGTTGTTATTAACGGCGACGAAATGGGCGGCGGTAGCATGAGAATTTACAATCGCGACGTTCAAAAACTTATGTTTGAAACGTTGGGATTTACCGATGAGCAAATTGCTGAAAGATTTGGATTCTTTGTGGATGCATTCAAATATGGCACGCCTCCTCACGGCGGTCTTGCCCTTGGTTTGGACAGGCTGGTAATGGTGCTTACCGATACAACGAACATTAAGGACGTAATTGCATTCCCCAAAATGCAAAATGCAAGCTGCATGATGTCGGAAGCGCCCTCCCCGGTTGAACAAAAACAATTAGACGAGCTTTACATTTCGTGCGAGGAAGTTAATGACTGAACAGGGCGTTGTAACTAAATTGAACGGAGAATTCGCATTAGTGCGCATCGAGCGAAATTCTGCTTGCGGCAGTTGTGGAAAGTGCGGCATGACGGAAAATCAAAAGCACGTTGATTTTTACGTTGAGAACGTATGCTCTGCAGCTGTTGGCGATTCCGTCGAGTTGGACATCCCCGATGCAAACACAGCAGGTATGGCATTTATCGGATACATCTTGCCGCTAATCCCCGCGCTAGCTTTGCTTTTTGTGGGCATTGCGTGTAAATGGGGAGAATTGTGGTCGGTGGTTTTGTTCTTTGTAGGCTTGGCGGTCGGCTACGTGGTAGTTGCAATTATCGATAAAGCAAAAAAACGCAAGTGGGCACAATCGCCGCAAATGGTGCGTATAGTTAGCTCGACTGCTGCTAACACGTAAACGTTTCTTTGTGTAACGTTGTTTATTAGGAGGATTAAAATGGTATTGACTGTTTCGGAAAACTTTAACGAGTTTGTTTCAAGCGGTGTTGTTGTAATTGATTTTTGGGCAACCTGGTGCGGCCCGTGCAAAATGCTTGCGCCTATATTGGAAGAGGTCGCAGCCAAAATGCCTTCCGTAAAATTCGGCAAGGTGGACGTTGACCAAAACATAGAATTGGCACGCAAATTCAACATAATGTCCATACCGAACGTGTGTATTTTTAAAGACGGAGAATTGGTGGACAGAATAATAGGTTTGTCTGACGAAGAAGAACTCGTGGCAACGATTTCCAAGCACGTTTAATTGTGCGGATTCTTTGTAGAATGATAGTTTTGCACAATTATTCGTTGATTATTATTTAAAGCAAACGGCGGCGTTGATATACAATCACGCCGCCGTTTATATTGCCGTGCCGCTGTTAAAAAAGCCTTTTGATGAACGATTTAAAATCTTCTTCCGCATATACTTTTACAGTACGTTACGAATAACTACGGACAAAATAATAGTGAAAAAAATGGCTGTTTTTGTAAAATAACCATTGACATGTGAATGTGACAAGTGTATAATAATTTTATAGTTGTTTCGCACTTTAGCGAGTGCTAATATTATCAACGGAGGAAATTTATGGACGATAACGTTTTAGAGTATTCCAAATCTTATCATGATATTTACAATCAGCAGTTTCATGATAATGCGTCTGAGATGTTTGACGGTTGGGTTAAAGAATCGAAAGTAGAAGTAGATGAGAATCGCAAAACAGCCAAAGAGTATAGGCAAGCCAAAGAAAACGTTGATAACATCGAAAAGAGAATATCCAAGTACAAGCAGTTGAGAACTTTCCTCATTGTAGTAATTGTGATTGGATTCATTTTGGCTGTTATCGGTGCATTCTCCTTGTATAGGGCAATAAGCAACGAAGTCACATCAGGCGTTGCATTTTACGTTTCGCTTGCGCTCATTCCTATCGGTCTTGCTTTGGGCATAGGTTTAATTGTTTTGCTCGTTAAAAAGATTAACCCCATCTTGAAAGACGCCAACGCTGAAAAAGCCAAGGAAGAGGAACGCGTTAAAGAATTGCTTGCAACGTGTTTTGAGCAATTGCAACCCCTTTACGATTTGTTCCGTGATAGTGCAACAGCAACGTTGGTTCAAAAAACTGTGCCCATCATTAAGCTTGACCCTAACTTTAACATGCGCAGGTTCGATCTTCTTCAAAACAAGTACGGTTTGTTAGAAAACCTTGCCGAAAACGAATCTACCGTGGGTGTCTTCTCCGGAGAGATTTTGGGTAACCCGTTTATTGAAGAAAGACGTGTAAAGCAGGACTGGGGTGAAGAAACTTACACCGGTAGTTTGACCATTTATTGGACGGAAGTTGAAACGGACAGCGATGGTAACGTTCACACTATTGAACGCAGCCAAACGCTTTACGCAAGTGTAACAAAGCCGAAGCCCTATTACACGTACTTTACTAATTTGATTTACGGCAACGAAGCTGCACCCGATTTGAGCTTCTCGCACGAACCTTCTCACGCTGAAAGATTGACGGAAAAGGAATTGGCAAAGAAGATTAAGAAAGGCGAAAAAGAACTTGAAAAGTTGGAAAAGAAAGCCTTGAAAGAAGGCAAAGACTTCAACTCGATGGGTAATGTTGAATTTGATATTCTCTTTGGCGCAACCGACCGTGATCACGAAGTGCAATTCCGATTGCTGTTTACTCCGCTTGCGCAAAAGAACATGTTGCACCTGATGAAGAATCCTGCTCCATTTGGGGACGATTTCTACATGATCAAAGACCACATGCTTAACTTTGTTGCAAGTGAACACGCACAGGATTGGAATTTTGAAGTTGATTCTTCCGACTACATGTATTACGATATCGATATATGCAAGTCCAAATTTATGTCCTTCAACGAAACGTACTTCCGCAATTTGTACTTTGAATTGGCTCCCATTATGTCGATACCCTTGTATCAACAACACAAGCCTCACGAATTCATTTACAAGCAGAATTACGAACGCAACTATACTTCCTTTGAAGCAGAGGTTCTTGCCAACTCTTTGGACGAAAGCCTTCTTGCCCATTCGGAATCGGAAACGCGTGCAATACTTAAAACGTGCTTGGTAAACAAAAACGATGCTGTAGACAACGTTTTGGTAACGGCCCATTCGTTTACTACCATTGAACGTGTAGACTACGTTTCGGTTTACGGCGGCGACGGTTATTACCACGACGTTCCGGTGCCTTGGATTGAATATTTGCCTGTTCAAAAATCTACGCCAGTTGGAATTGTTGAACTTGAAGGCGACAACAACAATCAATTTAACAAGAGTAACGCTACCAAACACAATTTGTACGTAACTCTTCAAGATTAAATATAATATTAAATAGGAGGATATGTTTATGGCTAACGGTTTGGATGAAATGAACGCTCCGGAACTCGAAGAGGGTAGAGACGTCAAAGTAATTGCAAAACAACTTCCCGTCACGATCGGCAAAGGTTGGAAGGTATTTTTCAACATCATTATGTGGTTTTTGCCCCCGATTATCGGCGGAATCATCGTACTCGTAAAAAAGTCAAAGGCAAGATCGTATTTTGAACGTTTACAACAACGTATTCAACAAGCAGCTTCTCAAGTAGATAACTATCTTGAACAGCGCGTTATGATTTTGAAAAACTGTGCAAAATTGCTGGACAAAGCCATTAATTTGGACAAAGAAACTTTCACTCAAATTGCAGCATATCGTGGTGGTGGCAAGGAAAGCGACGAAGTTCGTGCCGAATACAACGACAAAGTTGAAGAGATGAATAGATCTATTCAAATTGCTTTTGAAAATTATCCTGATCTTAAAGCTCACCAAGAACTTGAAGATGCGATGCAACAAAACTCTTATTTGCAACGTGAAATTACTGCCGCTCGCGAATACTACAATGACGTGGTAGCTCAATGGAATATGGCTGTTAATACGTTGTATATTAAGCAATTGGTTGCTGCCGAACAAGGCTTGACAACTCGTATCCCGTTTGCTACGTCGGCTGAAATTAAAGAGCAAGCAAGAGGCGAATTCTTTTAAGCCCATCGGCTAAATGCGTGTTAAAAACGTAATTTGTCAATATTAACCCACGGAGGCGCGTATGTGCTTCTGTGGGTTTTTTACGTATACGATACCGTAATTGCGCAAATTAAATATTCCTTTAGTTTAGTTTGAAAAATTGTTAAATAATTGAATATTTGTATTGTAAATATTTGACGGCATAGCGCAATTGATGTATACTATTCATAGTAAATTGGTAGGATTTATAAATGAAGATGTCGTCGAAGGCAAGATACGGCTTGTATATAGCAGTGGAGCTTGCAAAAAACTATGACGGTGAATGCGTTGTTCCCGTTTCCAACCTTGCGCACAATACCGGTGTGACTGAAAAGTACGTTGAACAGATTATTTCGCTGATGAAAAAGGGCGGAATTGTTTCTGCCACGCGTGGTTTCGGTGGTGGATATACACTTACTGATTTGCCGCAAAATATTTCGGTGGGAAAGGTGTTGCGTGCCGTTGAGGACAACCTTGAGATTGTTGATTGCATTCACGGTACTTGCGACGGCAAGTGTAATTGTGTTTCGCACAATTTGTGGAATAAGCTATATTTGAATATCAACACCTATCTTGACACGATAAATCTTCAACAACTTATTAATGACGAAATTTAATTAACTTTCGAGGTTTGTATATGAGAGTTTACTTAGATCACGCAGCAACAACTCCGTGTGACAAAAGCGTTCTGTCGGAAATGTTGCCGTACTTTACAGATGACTTCGGTAATGCCGACAGTCAGCATGGTTTTGGTCGTGAAACCGCCAAGGCAATAGCCGATGCTCGTGAAAGCGTTGCGCAATGCATAGGATGCCGTCCGAATGAAATCTACTTTACCGGTAGTGGTAGCGAGGCGGATAACTGGGCAATTAAGGGGGCGGCTTTGGCTCGTCAAAGTAGAGGCAAGCATATTATTATTTCCGCCATAGAGCACCATGCAATACTCAATTCTGCCGAATGGCTGGAAAAACATGGTTTTAGAGTAACAAAATTACCGGTCGATTCTACTGGTATCGTTCATCCCGAAGACCTTGAGCGCGTAATTGACGACGAAACCACGTTGGTTTCCGTTATGTATGTAAACAACGAGGTTGGAACGATACAGCCTATTAAGCAGCTTGCCGATATCGCTCACGCTCACGGAGCTTTGTTCCACAGCGATTGCGTACAAGCAATGCCCTACATTCACATTGACGTGCCAGATCTCGGCGTTGACTTGCTGTCCATGTCCGGCCACAAGTTTTACGGTCCCAAGGGCGTTGGCGCTCTTTATATTAGAAACGGCGTTAAAATTGACAAGCTTATTTGTGGTGGCGGACAGGAACGTTCGCAGCGTGGAGGAACGTCCAATACACCTGCAATAGTTGGTATGGCAGCTGCTCTTAAAACTGCCGTTACTGAAATGGAAGACAACAATCGTCACATTGCTGCACTAAGAGATCACTTTGTTGACAGGGTCTTGAAAGAAATCTCCTACGTAAGATTTAACGGAAACGTTGAACATCGCGTTCCGAGCGTTGCAAACTTCAGTTTTGAATTTGTTGAAGGTGAAGGCATATTGATGCTGTTGGACTTCAAAGGCATTGCCGTATCGTCCGGTTCGGCTTGCAGTAGCGGAAGTTTGGATCCGTCTCACGTGTTGCTTGCGATGGGTGTGCCTATCGAGATTTCGCACGGTTCAATTCGTTTTTCGTTTGGAAAAGGCAATACGATGGAAGAAGTAGATTACACGGTGGATATGTTGGTGGAAACTATTAATAGTTTGCGCGCAATGTCGCCATTATTTAACACTAAAACAGGAGGAACGTACAATGTATAATCAAAAAGTTCTCGATGCTTTTGCACATCCGCAAAACGTTGGTGTAATAGAAAACCCCGATGGCGACGGAACAGTCGGCAATGCTACTTGCGGCGATATTATGCGAATTACGCTTCGTATTGAAAACGACGTAATAGTTGATGCCAAATTTCAAACTTTTGGTTGCGCTGCAGCAATTGCCACCAGCAGTACCGCAACGCAAATGGTTATTGGTATGACCGTTGACGAGGCGTTGAAACTAACTAATGCTAAGGTTGTAGAGGCGCTGGAAGGTTTGCCTCCGCAAAAAATTCACTGTTCCGTGTTGGCAGAAGAAGCAATTAAAAAGGCAATTGAGAATTACAGAGAAAAACAAGCGGGCAAAGTTAGTACAGAAGAGAAACCCATTGAGTACGTTTAATCTTCCGTTAATTTTGTATTGAGTAATTACAAAATAACGCTAAACTTAACTTGAAACGACGAGGTTTTAACCCCGTCGTTTTGTTGTATATTTTAACGTTAATTGCACAAACTGACACAAAACGATTGTGTGTTGACGCATAAATATGCCAAATGGAAAGGTATATTTGTTGACCGCATAAGCATGGAGGTAACAATGAATAAACTAATTATCGGAATGGCAATAGGTGCTTGCGTGGGGTTGCTCGCTAGTGAACTACCTCAAGTTAAAAAGTACGTAAAAGAAGGCAAAAAGAAGGCGCAAGAGATTACGAAGTAGTGTGGTTTTGCGAAAAATTTGAACGATAATGGCGAAAACAATCAATTTATTGTGAAAAATCTACTCAAACCTTATTGTTATATTCTCAAAAGTGTGTTACAATAATTAAGTTATGGGAAGAATAATGGCTTTAGATGTCGGAGACGTTCGAATTGGAATAGCAGTTTCGGATTTGATGGGTATTATAGCCAATCCGTTAGAAACGTACACTCGTAAAGGTGATTTGCACGTTGACGCTCAATACGTTGCTCAACTTGCAGCAAGCCACGACGTGGAGTTGTTTGTATCGGGTTTACCTTTGGGGTTAGATGCTCGTGAAAATGAACAAACTGTCAAAACTCGCCGTTTTATTGACGAATTGAAACAATGCACCCAAATTCCCGTTAAATACATGGATGAGCGTTTTACGACGCTATCTGCGGAGCGGGTGCTTATTCAAGGTAACGTTCGACGAGAAAACCGCAAAAAGGTTATCGACAAGCTTGCCGCTACCATAATACTGCAAAATTATTTAGACAGTAAAAGATGATTTCGGAGGTAAAACATGTCTGAAGAATTGGAAAAGAATGTGTGTGACTGCGGTTGCGAACACGAACACGACGAACACTGCGATTGCGGTTGTGAACATGATGACGATATCGTCATGCTCGAAGATGACGAAGGTAATGAAATCGCTTTCCATTACGTAACCACTTTGGAACACGAAGGCAAAGAGTATGTTTATCTTCAAGCTGCCGAGGCAGACGAAGACGACCTTGTTATTGAAGTTTTTGAGCTTGAAACTGTTGAAGAAGACGGCGAGGCGTACGACAGGCTTTACCCTGTAGACGACGACTTGTACGAAATTCTTTACAACAAGCTTATGGCTGAAGTTAACGCCGAGTGTGAAGACGAAGATTGCGATTGTCATCACGAATAGTATTTATTACGTTCAAATCACAAAAAGTCCGAGGATAATTCCTCGGACTTTTTGTTTGCTATTATTTCGGTTAACTTTTAACCTTTTGGCTTGTTAACTTTCAATTCTATTAACTAGATAACTTCTTTGGTGTTTATCTTTTAGCTCGATAGTTTATTTACCTGCTAACCTTTTGGGTTGTTAAAGTTTTACTTACGCAGAAAAATAAGAAGAGATGTTTTGATACAACGTTTTTGTGAAGGGGCTGGAAAGTCCGCAGTAGTTAAGTATTTCTTCGTAGGTTGCAGTAACGTAAGTGTAACCGTCGCTGTCCGTTTCAACAAACTTGGAGTTCTGGCTGAAGGTGAACAAGCTCAAGTAGGCTTCTTTGGCGTAATCCAAACCGTAGGTGGGGTTTGCGGCAATGGTGTACAATTCAACGCAAGGCAGTGCGCTGATGGCGTAAGATACGTAGTATGCCGAGCTGTCGAAGCAAACGCTGAGCCAATAATATTCGTAGTTGTAAGCGATGGTTTCGCCATAGCTTTCCAAAATAGTATCAAACAAATCGGAGTACTTATCGGCAGTGATGCCATCACGATAGCCGTCGGCATCGTAGTAGTTGGAGTAAACTGCTTGTTCAAATTCGTCAACCGCACATGCAGAGAGTATTGCATCCATCAAGTTGAGAATTTCGTAATATTCTACTGCCTTAAATCCGTCACTTGCGCCGCTTGGTGTGTTGTTTTTGAGCCAAGCAAGGAACATGGCTTCGTTGCCTTGGGAGTGCGTTTCGGAGTGGTCCATAGAAACGTTGCTAATGTAAGGATTGTAAACGTCTTGATAGTAGTGTCCGAATTCGTGGATGAAGGTAAATGCATCGCCGTATCCTTCACCGAAATACATCAACGAACCGTCGGTGGTATTCCAAGTGTAGGCTTGCTGGCCAACGCCGGAAAATACTCGGCCGTCTTTGTAAGCTTGGTTTGCTGCGGAGCTAAAGTCGATCCCTGCGGTTTTGTCCGTAAGGTAATCGAAATATTGGGAAATCAATGCATTGGCGTATTGTGCTGCAGATGCATCGTATTCTTGCATGGTGTCAAACATAGGATAGTACATCAAGTTGTTGAACATATCCGTCGATTCGTCCGACCAGTCTGCATCCCAAAGTGTGTTGAACTTGGTGTTCAAATCTTCGTACAAGGGTACGATGTATTCTTTGGCAAAGCTGTACAACGTTTTGGCTTGAGTGGGCGTGTAGTCGCGTTCGTATTCTACTTTGTAGGCGTAGTTCATGTAGGCGTTGTCGCCGTAGCCTGCGTTCTTTGCAAGTTGGTTGTTTAACGATACCAACTGAGAATACAAGTTTTGAATTTTGGTCAGTGCGGAATTGAATGCACTGTCCGTTTCCGCTTCGTACAATTCGTTGTAGGCGGTATTGTAGTCGTTAATAATTTTGGTCTTGGCAATGTTGATTTCCGCACTTCCGTTGTATTCGGCGGCAAGCGCTCTTGCATCGGCAATTTCGTCTGCAGTCCAGCCTTCAAAGAAGTCGTTTTTGAAGTTGGAGTTGTAAATTGTTTCGTACAGTGTGTAGAAATTTGCCAAAATGGTATCGTAGTAGTCGGATACGAACGTGCAGTTGTTGTTGTCGGTGGTGCTGTTGGAGATATCTGCCAATACGGTGGCGTATTGATATTGCGTGCCAACATAGTCAACTGCATCGTAATACGTGTTGTACTTGCTGATAAAACGTTCGTAGTTGCCGGTGATAGATTTTAATTCGGCAGTGATTTCGGAATACAAATCGTCGTACTGCTTTTTCTTGGTTTCG
Organism: uncultured Oscillospiraceae bacterium; assembly: GCA_964474475.1. Taxonomy (GTDB): domain Bacteria; phylum Bacillota; class Clostridia; order Christensenellales; family CAG-314; genus Fimimonas. Next base: position 10,552 of record CAYYTD010000032.1, read on the forward strand.
CTGAAGTTGTAATCCAGCGTGAAGGTGTTCAAGCTGTCTTTTCTTCCTATAACGTTACATCCGCTAACGGTGCATTTGCTGTAAGTAAAGTAGCTGTTGAATACGTGGGTGTGGGTGTCCGTTCCCGTTTGTCCGCCACCCTGTCCGCCTTGTCCGCTTCCGTCAATTTTGGATACCAACCTGGGGCTCGTATTGTTGTTTTTGTTGTAAGCAATTTCGGGTGTGCTGCCGTAATAGCAAAAGTATCCGTAAATTACAACTTGGTCGCCTTTGGCAACGGAGGTGTAACTTCCCAAAACGAAGGAATACAGTTCAATGGTGTCGCTCGTTGCATTTGCTGTTGCGCCAAGTTTTGCGGTGTAGCTGTCGTGAACGGAGTCGTAGCTGGGAGTGTTGGTTATGTAGCCTTTTACGTAATAGGGTTTGGTTGAAAATTCGTATGCCGTTTGAGCTTTGATTATTTTCAGTGCTTCGTCGGTGGTGAAAGCCGTAGCAATGCTCAAGCCGTCGTTTTCAGTCGGTGTGGGCGTAGGAGTAGGCGTTACCGTGCTGCCCTCTTGGTAGGGTACGTCTTTGGTTATCGACGTACCATTACTCATGGTAAAGGTAAAGCGCCAAACCTTGGTGTTGCCTGAGATGGTTGCAATGGTCACGTTGATGTCGACAACGCTAACGCCGTCTTTACCTGCGGCACCTGTTGCGCCAGTGTCACCCTTGTCGCCTTTATCTCCTTTGTCACCTTTTTCGCCCTTAATGGTGTTGAGCCATTCTTGGTAGCTCATCGGTGTTAGGTCGTTGCTTGCTGCATAGGCAACGTATGCGTTGTACTGTGCTTTGAATTGATCGTTTTCTTCTTTGTTGCAAGCTGCAAGCAGCGTAAATGCAAATACGATTACGAGTAGCACAGCAAATAGTTTGCTATATTTTTTCATAAATTCCCCCTTTGGGTAATTTTCTACTGTAATTATAAATTAGTAGTATTGAAATTTACTTAAAACATTTTAGCATAAACAATTTTGCTTGTACACGGTTTTAATGGATTTTTGCACACAATTGGTGTTTTTGTAACCATTTGTAAATAAGGTGAGTTTCGGCTGACTTTGTCGGTAAGCTTTGACGGCGGTTCATTACTACACTCAATCTCGTAGATGGAGAGCACTCTCGTCCTACAGCTGAAGCTGTGGCTGTACAAGTTAACGGAACGTCGGTAAGTGGATTAACTTGTATTGTTGGCGTATGGGATGATGAAAATAACCAGCTAACGACGAATAAGTATAGGATGTTTGGTTCAAGTGCCTATGTTACTGTATCAATTGCGCATACAGTTAAAATTGGGAGCAGTGCTGCTACAATGCAGACATATAATGCAGTAAACCCCATAAGTGTAACATTGAATGGAACAGCAATAAAAATAAGTACGCCAGTGCTGTTTATTTAAAGTATTTTACGATAAAATCTTTTGGTGGTTAATATCGTATATCTTAATGCAACAAAAACCTCCCGAGCGGGAGGTTTTTGTTGCGCTATTGGCTTGTTTTGTAGGTTTTTCCTTTTGGCAAATGAACCGTAAATGTTCAGGATGATTTTAGTCAATAATTCAGTAATTATTACTGACAAAAATGGCAATTTTATACTGAAAATTCGTTGCCAAATATTTGCCGCTATGCTATAATCTATTAGGTTTAATTCGCATTCGTGTAA
>CAYYTD010000033.1:0-2903 GCA_964474475.1 uncultured Oscillospiraceae bacterium
GTTAACGTCCTTGTCTGTAACGAAATGCGCCACTTGCCCTTTTGCGTGCACGCCAACGTCCGTTCTGCCTGCACCGTAAATGCGAATAAAATCAACGTTGAAATATTTGCACAGCGCCTTTTCGACGTTATCCTGCACAGAATTACCGTTGATCTGACTTTGCCAGCCACAAAAATCCGTTCCGTCATATTCTATTGTTAGTTTTATTTTCGTCATATAAACGTTGCCATCCGTTAAAAATACAACCAAGTGAGGCTTGCCCACGCAGGACTGCCCTGCATGGCGTAAACGACAAATACCGCGGCAAATACTACCAAAACGAACAAACTGCCGAACAAATCTCTCCAAGACAGCTTCATCACATGCATTTTGGTTCGCTTGGTTGCACCTTCGTAGCACCTGCTGTTCATGGCGTTTGCAAGCTCTTCCGCCCGACGAAAACCGCCAATGAGCAATGGTATCAATATGGGCACGAATGCTTTTGCTCTGTTAATTAAGTTGCCAGTATCAAAGTCGGCACCCCTTGCCTTTTGCGCCCTAATGATGCGGTCAGTTTCTTCGATGAGGCTTGGAATAAAAGACAAAGTTAAGCTCATGATGAGCGCCAACTCGTGAGCGGGGAATTTGATTATGCTCAGCGGTTTGAGCAAACTTTCTATTGCGTGGGTTAAGTCTACCGGCGTTGTGGTTAGCGTAAGCAAATTGGAACCAATAACCAAATAGACTAATCTTATCAACATTTTGGCTGCGGTATACAAACCTTGGTCGTAAATTTCAATTTTCCACCAAGACCAAAGCAAATTGCCGTCCTTTGTGAAAAATACGTTGAGCAAAGCTGTGAGCGCAAGCAAAAACACTATTCCCTTGACGGATTTTAAAATAGAACCGAGTGGGACCTTAGATGCGATGATCGCAATTGCCAAAAACACCGTTAGCAAGCCGAAAACTGCAAAACTCGTAACGAAGAATATCCCTACCAAAAACAGCAGGCACAGCAGCAATTTGATTCTTGCATCCATCTTGTGCACGAAGGAGTCGGCAGGATAATACTGCCCGAAAGTAACGTCACGAAACATGCTCGTCACCTCCATTCAATGCAGCTACAGCGGCAAAAACCTCGTCCACCGTACGGCAATCATCGCCTATTACAAATCCATTTTCTTCCAAACGATTAACGAAACTTGCCATTTGAGGTATTTCCAAATTCATAGAGGCAATTTCGCTTTCCAACCTGAAAAGCTGCCGCGGAGGCAAATCGTAAGCCACCTTGCCCTGCTTGAACACTACTACGCGATCGGCATTTTCGTAAACTTCGTTCATGTCGTGCGAAACCATTATTACGGTAACGCCCTGCTCTTTGTTAAGCTTCTTTACCAAACTCAAAATTTCTTTTTTTCCGCAAGGATCGAGTCCCGCTGTGGGCTCGTCCAAAATGAGCAATTGAGGCTTGGTGACCAGCACTCCTGCCAAAGCAACTCTGCGTTTTTCTCCGCCAGAAAGATCGAACGGAGACTTTGACTTGACCGTTTCAAAGTCGAGCCCTACGGTTTCCAACGCTTCCTTTGCCAGTTGCAAACGTTCGGCACTGTCAATACCGAAATTTTTAGGTCCGAAACAAACGTCGTCTAAAACGGTATCAGCAAATAGTTGATACTCGGGGTATTGAAATACCATTCCTGCCTCTCGGCGAACGGCTTTCAAATCGGGCTTTTTTTCAGCCAAATTCCGCCCGAGAACGTAAAGTTGACCGCTTTGAACTCGTATCAATGCATTCAAATGCTGTACGAAGGTGGTTTTGCCGCTACCGGTGTGCCCAACGATAGCAACGAATTCGCCCTTGCGAACGCTCAAATTGACGTTGTCGAGTGCGGTAGTAGCCAAAGATGACTTTTCGTTGTAAACGAAGGTGAGATTTTGAGCGTAAATTGCGTTGTCCGAGGGAATCTCAATGGACGGCGCAACCGTTATCTTTGCAGATTTCGACATACGTCACCTCCGAGCTTTTTAGGATCAGCGCATTCTTCGTTTACGTCAAGACCTATCGATTTTAATTTTTGAGCCAGCTCAATGGTTCGCGGAGCTTTGAGCCCTACGGAAGAAAGCAACTCGCCGTCGGCAAAAATTTCATGCGGCGTACCCTGTTTTACCACACAGCCACCGCTCATAACGATAACTCTGTCGCTTTCCAACACTTCTTCCATAAAGTGAGTAATAAGCACAACCGTCATTCCGCTTGCATTCAATTTTCTAGCAACGGAAAGCACTTCTTTGCGACCGAGCGGATCGAGCATTGCCGTAGACTCATCCAAAACGAGCACTTGCGGCTTGATGGCAAGAGCACCTGCAATTGCGATGCGCTGCTTTTGCCCTCCCGACAGGTTGTGTGGCGGCTTTTTGGCATAGGCAGCCATGCCAACGGTTTGCAAAGCATCGTTAACCCTTTGCACGATTTCCGGCTGCGGTACGCCCAAGTTTTCGGGTCCGAAAGCCACGTCCTCTTCCACTATGCTTGCAACCATTTGGTTATCGGGGTTTTGAAAAACCATCCCGACGTTTTTGCGTACTTCGAATATATTTTTCCTATCAGACGTGTCCATTCCAAACACTTTTACCTTGCCTTTCTGCGGAAGTAACAATCCGTTGAAAAGCTTAGCCAAGGTGGATTTGCCCGAACCGTTGTGCCCCACGAGAGAGACAAACTGCCCTTGCAAAATTGTAAACGACACATTGTGAACGCCTATTTGCGATATTGCACGACCTTGTTCGTCGTAAGTTTTGTAGTCGTAACTTACTCCGTCAAGTTCGATTGCAACCGTCTTGTTCGATACCGATTCGTTTTGTTGGCATGTCGCGGATTTTTCCTGCGATTGCGTTTCGTCGATAACGATATAATTATTTTCCAT
>CAYYTD010000033.1:2913-11599 GCA_964474475.1 uncultured Oscillospiraceae bacterium
ACTCCTATTTGCTAACAAACCTACCCGTTAGCCAATTGTACAACACGCTTTTGCGGCGAATGCTTGTTCGTCCGCGCGGCAATACTTAAAACCATTGTTTTTAATTATACACTATTTTAACCGCGTTTGTAAACGCATATAGCCAAATCTTTTGTTTATTGATTGTATTTGCATACTAAATTAAAATACGACGGCAGTATTTTTGCCGTCGTATCAGCAACAAAACAACTTGCAACTTACTTGCAAAAATGCGCATATATGCTTACGAGGTTAAGCACAGTCTGCAAGGATTTTTCCATATCTTCCAAGATGGCAAATTCGTATCTGCCGTGAAAATTGTGCCCGCCTGTGAACAAATTAGGGCAGGGCAATCCTTCATAGCTAAGTCGGGCGCCGTCCGTTCCACCCCTGATAGGCACCACTACGGGTTCAACGTCTGCCATCTGCATAGCCTTTTCGGCGTTGTGCACGAGGTGAATGTGCGGTTGAATCTTTTCTTTCATATTATAATAACTATCCTTGATTTCAACCGAAACGGTGCCTACACCGTATTTTTCATTCAAAAAGTTAACGATGCTCTCAAAAGTTTTCTTTTTGGCAAGGAACTTGTTCATGTCGTGATCGCGAATGATGTAAGACGCTTCGGCATGATCACATTCGCCTTTCATGCTGTCCAAATAAAAGAATCCTTCGTACCCTTCGGTGTAAGCAGGATTTTGCTCTACTGGCAACATGGACTGCAATTCCATGAGTACCAAATTGGCGTTTATCATAATGCCCTTTGCCGAACCCGGATGAACGGACTTGCCTGTTACGCGAACTTTTGCATCAGCAGCGTTGAAATTTTCGTATTCCAACTCGCCAAGGCCTCCGCCGTCAACAGTATAAGCACCGTCGGCACCAAATTTTGCCACGTCAAAATAGTCGGTACCACGGCCAACTTCTTCGTCAGGCGTGAACGCAACGCAAATTTCGCCGTGAGGCAACGAGGGATCACTCATTATAGTTTGTACTGCCTGCATAATTACTGAAACACCTGCTTTGTCGTCGGCACCTAATAGCGTCCGCCCGTCGGACGAAATAACCGTTTGCCCAACGTGCTTGAACAATTCAGGATATTCCTTGGGACTGAGCACGCGACCGTCGGCAAGCTGAACGTCCTTTCCGTCGTAATCGCGCGTAATGACGGGGGTAACGTCTTTGCCACTGACTGCTGGTGAAGTGTCTACGTGGGATATAAAGCCCAACTTGTACGAATTGCCGACGTTGGACGGAATGCGCGCGTAAACATAGCCGTATTTTTCGTCCATAGTTGCAGAAACACCCATTTCAACAAGTTGATCTTTGAGCAAGGAAAGCAATACTTTTTGTTTTTCCGAACTGGGGTAACGCTCCACATCGGGAACGGATTCGGTATCAATTTGTACGTATTGCAAAAATCTTTCGAGTAAAGTCATGTAATTATTCTCCGTTTATATTCGTTATTGTAGCTTGAGCCCTCTATCTTCGTCAAGATAGGTTGCAAGTAAGTCCGCCGTGTGCAAATACAACACCAATTTGTACTTTGCCATCGCATCAGACAAGGCGTAACTGCCGCCTTTTACACGCTCGTCAAAGCCGCCCATGTGCCAGTTTATTGCCATTGCCTCTTCGGCAGATAACTTCATGTACTGAGAAATTATAAACACGGATTTTTCGCCGTGTCCGTACGGAAAGCGTTCTTCCACCTTGAAAAAGGGACGTTTTACCCAGCCGCTTTCCTCCTTGACGTTGCGCATTTCGACAACGTAGTAATTAACCTTGCACAAATCGTGAAGTAAACCGCATACGGCAAGCGTTTCGTTCGAATAAACGTTAGCATACTCGTTACCGTAATCGGCCTTTACAAGGCTAACCAAGCGGTTATAAACGTTAACGGAGTGTTGGCACAATCCGCCCACTTCAGCCATGTGAAAGCGCGCCGATGCCGGAGCTACGAAAAAATCGCTTTTGCAAATATACTCTCGCAGCGCATCTGCGCCATTCCTGTTGATGTACGTGTCGAAAAGATCTAAAAACTGTTGTTTGGCAGCCGATTCCGTCATAATAATCTCCTACTTGCACAAAAAGCGTGCATGATGTTTTATTATACATCATAACACGCTCGTTTGCAAGCATTATTTGTTTGTCGCCAATAGTAGCAGCCCTACGCTAGCCGCATTATTATCTACAAATCGTCGTCGTTCCACTTGACTAAACTGTCGGAAGAATTGCGTTTGGCAATATACCCGTAACGTTTATTATTGACTACAAGCATAACGACGGACAAGATTAAACTCAACAATTCCGCCACTGCAGTAGATATCCAAATGCCGTCCAAGCCGAAAAATATCGGCAAAATAAATATGCAAAGCAATTGGAAAATTAAAGTTCTGGCAAAAGACAATATTGCCGAAACCAAACCGTTGTTGAGTGCCGTAAAAAAAGAAGACGCAAACATATTGTAGCCGCACAGCAAAAAACATAACGCGTATACCACAAGCCCGTGGCTCGTCATATCTCTGAGCACCTTGTCTCCACTGAAAAACACCCATCCGATTGGTTTTGCCAATACCAACGACAATCCGTACATGCAAACTGCAGTAATCGTTATCATTACCATTGCCTTTTTGAAAACGTTTTGCAACTCTTTTTTGTTATCCATGCCATAGTTGTAGCCGACGATTGGTGCAATACCTATGCAGTAACCGATGAAAATGGCAACGAAAATAAACTGCACGTACATGATAACGCCAAAGGCATCAACGCCCTCTTCACCCACCATTGCAAGGAGTTTTGCGTTGTAAATCATTGAGACCAAAGACATGGAAATATTGCCCAGCAGTTCCGACGATCCGTTAGTGCACGATTCCCAAATAACTCGTCCGTACCATTTTGGCTTTACAAATTGCAGCAAGCTGTCGTTTTTCTTAACAAAATACAAGACAGGCAACACTCCGCCTATTACTTGACTGATTAACGTTGCAAAGGCGGCGCCCTCAAGCCCCCATCCGAACCCTGCAACGAACAGCGCATCCAACACGATGTTGGTTCCGCCGCCGATGATAGTAAACAGGAAACCGAGTTTTGGCTTTTCGGCGGTGACGAAGAAACTTTGAAACAAGTTTTGCAACATGAAAAAGGGCAAACCGATGAGTATGATGCGTGCGTAAACAACGCAGTATTCCAGCATGGCTTGTTCGGCACGCAACAAAATTGCAATCTGCCTCATAAAAACGATGCCTAACACGGCAAGTATTACGCCCAAGCCTATCGTAAACAGCACCACCAAAGTGAAATACTCGTTTGCCTTGTCCCTCTTGCCCTCTCCGAGCGTTTTAGAAACCACTGCCGTGCCACCTGCGCCGAGCATGAAGCCTACCGCACCGAGAACGGCGATTACCGGATAGATATAATTGACTGCGGCAAACTGCGTTTTGCCCGCAAAATTTGATACGAAAATACCGTCTACTACGGAATAGACGGAAGTGAAAATCATCATTAATACAGGCGACATTACGAAACGAATGAGCCGCTTGTAACTAAAATGGTCGGACAGTTGTACGTTCATGATAATGCCATTATATTAAATATAAATTATATGTCAAGCATTTTGAAAAGAGTGCAAAAGAAAACGCCGCAAACTGCAAACGCTTGCGGCGTTGATTGATATTATATTACTTTGTATATTTTGCTACGAAAGCAGGAAGTTCGCTTTCTGCACAGCTTGCCGTAATAACGAATTTTACACCGTACTCTTCCGTCAACTTACCAATGCCGTCATAGATAGCTTCCATCTCGGCAATGTTGCAATCAAGCAAGCGAGAAAGACCGTCTACGTAGATGGTTTCTATATCAAAGTTTCCTGCAAGCATACCTTTGATGAATGCTATCATTTCGTTTTGAGTTTTAATATCATAATGCGACGCATCAACCAAACGAATATTCCTATCCAAATCATGCATACGTTGATTGCAATAATCGATGTACACGACAACGCCCTTAGCGGATTTTGCATTTTCATTTGCCAAATCTACCAATTGTTTCGTTTTACCGGAACCTTTTTCGCCGCAGATTACTTGTATCATTGTAGTATCCTCCAAAATTCATTGCAAAAAATTGCTAAATATATGATAGCTCATTTTTACGGAAATATCAATATATTTACCGAAATTTACTCAAACATTTTTCTCAAAGCCCATTTTAGTTAGGATATTAACGCTTGCAAGCGTTTGCGATCATCCACAAACCGTTGCTCGTACAAGTCTCGCCCTTTGCGTTCCTCTTCGATTGTGATTACACTTTGAAGAGTGGCAGGCGATCCGCTTAACAAATGTACTTGATCTGCCAAAGCCAAAGCATCATCTACATCATGCGTTACCATGAGCACCGTTTCCGCTTTGGTATTGGCAAGCAAATCGTCCAGCACCGTGTACAACACCTTTTTGGAACCGTAATCCAGCCCCGTAAATGGCTCGTCCAAAAGCAAAACTTTTCTTCCGGAGGCAAAAGCGCGCGCAAGTGATACCCTTTGCTGTTCCCCTCCCGAAAGAGTCTTTGCCAAGCGATCCGCCTTGTCGGCAATTTGAGCAAGCTCCATTACCGCGTTAACAGTGCTTTCATTATCACCGTTGGGCAACACCAAATCAACGTTTTCCCTTACGGTAACGGGCGCCAAACGCGGTTGTTGAAACACCAACGCAGGCTTGTCAGCAACGCAGTTACCGCTGAATTTTACCAGATTAGCCACGACATTCAACAAAGTCGTTTTGCCACAGCCGGACTTGCCAACAATGACGTTGACTCCCTTTTCAAACTGAAAAGAAAAGTCGTCAAAAATCACGTTGTTACCGTATTTAACGCAAATCTTGTCAAGCAGAACCATATTTCTTCTCCAGCCAGCCGAATAACGACTGTATGATTAAACACACCACTAACGTTAAAATCGTCAATGCAAGCACTTGAGCGGTTTCTAACGATACCTTCGCCGAGTACATATCTTTGCCAAGCCCCCTAAGAGGCAACGACAACGCCTCGCCTGCAATTACGACTTTGATACACAAAGGCAAGCTGTCCTTGCATTGCGGCAAAAAGGCGTTTTTAATTTGAGGCAACAACACATACTTTAGCTTTTTTCGCTTAGTTACTTCGTAAACATCACAAACTTCGTTTAACTTGCCGTCGAAAGACGTTTCTCTAACGAAAGCACTATACGCAACGGGGAAGACGACCAACACTGCCACGAAGCAGGGTACGGCACTTGACGAAAACATCATTAATGCAATAAAGATAATTGCCATTGTGGGGACGGCACGGAAAATCAAAACTATCACATCGATGATTTTCTTGCTCGAATTAAACAAACTCGCACACACAGCCAAAGCAAATGCCACAACGACTGACACGGCAAAGGCAGCTAACGACCGCAACAAGGTGTAACAAAGAGACAAATAAGTTTCACCCTGCAACAGCAAACTGCCCGTTTGTGCCAGCACGTCGGCCAAATCGGGATAAAGCAACGGATTGTCTTGCACTACCGCAACGACGTGCCAAAGCAAAAATATCACTGCCACGACACACACCCATTGCAAAACCGAAAATAATACTTTTTTAGAAGTTGAAGTCATAGTAGATTTCGTCTTTTAACATGGCGGCAAAGTTGGCGCCAAATTGTTCAAGATAAGTTTTGACGTCCGCCTTGACGTCTTCGGCTTTTTCCGTTCTCAGGTTGCAACGCGATACGATATCTGCCGTATAGTCTACTTGCAAAGAACTTCCTGCCATTACCAATATGTCTTTGAGTCCTGCAACGTTTTCCGTTAAGAAAACGGAATTGTCCTGTAAGGTTTTTAAAAGTGTTTTTGCAAATGCTTCACCCTCGGCACCATCGAGCAGCGATTTTTTAACGATTACGCTTGCTTGGGGATAACCGACGATATCCGAAGAAACAACCTTTTTCCATTCTTGTTGCAAGTCGAATACGCGATACAGCGTTTTACCTTGTTGAGCAGCCTTGTTGATAAAGTTGGTTGCTGCAGGTTCGCCAAGCAAAGCAAAGTCGCCTTGACCGGCAATCAATGTTTTTCCCGCCTCAGAGCCGTCCGAATAATACTTTAACGATACGCCCTTTTCTCCTTCGTAGCTAACGCCGGCGTTTTGCAAAATCTTTTTGAACAAATATTCGCCGGTATTGCTCAAACCGATGCTGAGTACACTTTTACCTGCAAGATCTGCCAAAGACGTAACGTTTTGATAACCGATGACGTACAAAAGACCGAATACGTTTACGGTAAACATTTGATATTTTCCGCCCGTGGAGCACAACTTTGCACAAGCGTTAGTCGGCAAAATTGCCACATCGGCTTCTTGTTTACCTACCGCTTCGGTAACCTTTTCGCCCGTGCTAATGGTAACGTGTGCGTTGTGTTCGCCGATTTTTCCGCTACTGATAATATTTGCAACCGCCATTGCCGGAGCTCCGTCTGGTACGTAGACGGACAAATCCATCGTGGGGGCATCGTCCTCCTGCGGCGTGCAAGCTGCAAACACCGCTACAAGCATAACCAAAGTTAACACTACTGCAAATAATCTATTTTTCATAACATCCTCCAAATTCTATTCAGCAGGCGTTAGCGCGCTTTTGGCGGTAACACCCTCTATTCTACCCAAATTGCCCGTAAGTGCGGATATCTCTTCAACTGCGCCTTCTACGATTAACGCAATTACGTTGCGTCCCGTTTGATGATTAGGCACGCCCATTCTGCCCACTATTACGTGTGCATAGGTGCTGAGCACTGTTTGAACCTTTTGCGCGGCGTTTTTTTCTGTAACCACAATTGCCACCGCTCCGGTACGTTTTTCCATACGTTCCTCCGTTAAATAGTATTGCCCTTTTTTCGCAATAAAGTATCGTTGCCACAGACGAGAAAACTGCCGTGCAACGTAACGATATGCAACAAAAAAAGCCGCTTTCCCGAAGAAAAGCGGCCAAAACAGCTTGTAATACAGATTTTAGTCGTTGCCACTACTTGCGGTAACGAGAAAATCAAAATACACAAATCCGCCTCTCCGAATTCATCGAGAAAGATTACTTGCATTATACAACAGTTTAACGATACTGTCAATCGTTTGACGTTGCCCTCCCAAACAGACGACAACCAAGAATTTGCCCCCAACAGTTATTGCCTTACCTATGGCACTAACTTCCTGTGGATTCGTAACGTTTTGCAAAGGCCGACCAAATAATTATTGCAAGCGTAAGCAAAATTGCCGCCACGCCAACGATTATTCCGCTAACCAAGTAAGGCGAATAACTTACTACGTTCAAAAATACGTTGACGGGTAGACTGATAGCGATTGCAAAGGGAAATACGAAAGTTAGCAACACACGTACGATGGTTGGATATATTTGTATGGGATAGCGAGTGTACCACACAAAATTGTATGCCACTTGCAGCAATTGTCCGCTTCGCTTAAACTTAAACGCCATAGATGCGAAAATGATTTTGAACGAAGTTATTATAACTGCGCCAAATATCGTTGCGACTATCAGCATAAACACCGCGCCGAAACTCCACGTTACGTTGACCATGGAACCGCAAATACTAAGCATCACCACACCCACGATCAATTCGCCAAAGCCTTCGGGCTGAAAGTTTTCGGCAATTACTTGAAACAACACGGGAATTGGCTTCGTGAAACATCTGTCAATATCTCCGTTTTTTACGCAGAAATATGCCACGCTCCACAGTTCGTCCGTAAACAAATGGTCAACGGCAACTGGCATCATACTGAAGCCGTACAAAAAGCCTAATTGTGCCATACTCCAACCGTCGAGAGAAGGAATACTTTGCATAATAAAATAAACGGACAGCAAGGAACACGCGTTAGATGCTAAAAAACTTAGTATGGTAATTAACGTATCCAGTTTGTATTCCAAACGAGAGATAATGGAACGCTTAACGTAGGTAAAATACAATTTGATATATCTCAACATACGCCTATCCCCCTTGCACCGTTATTTTTTTGCTTGCCTTGCTAAACAAAGCTGCGGCAAGTAGTTCCAAAACGACCCACCAAGCTAACGATATACCAATACACTTTAACGATTGAAGGAGGTCCAATCGTCCAAGCAACATTAAAACAGGGTTTTGTGACAATCCCGCAAAAGGCGAATATTGCAATACTTTGGAAAGCCCTTCAGGGAAAAACGACAACGGAATGACCGCTCCGGACAAAAATGACAGCAATACCTGCTTCAATTGAGCAATTCCCCATCCTGCCGTGGTATAAAAACACAATACTCCGCAAATATAGTCAAAACAATCGTAAATAAGCACGGCTATCAATTCGGCTACCAAAAAGGATACTATGCTAAAAAGCAACGACCAAAACGATACGACCTGTATGTAGCCTATGCACACGAAAATAACATAAGCAACCGTTGCAACGGGAAGCGCCAAAAACAAAAACTGGGCACACGTAGAGCCGAGCATCGTGAAAAGCGCCTTCAAACGATAATTGACCGGTTTTGTAAAGGATGATGCTATAGTGCCGTCCTTAATTTCGTTGTTCAACGTGTCCATCGTGTCGCCTGCAGCAACGAGAAAAGACAACACGTTGCAAAACACCATGTACGTGAGCATTTGCGGAAAGGTAAATCCGTTAA
>CAYYTD010000034.1:0-2444 GCA_964474475.1 uncultured Oscillospiraceae bacterium
CTTGCCTAAAAGGGCACCGGCTACGACTTGCTCCCCCTCATCAACATATGTCGTCACCAAATTATCATATTTTACTTCAGTTGAATCGTCCATTACTACAGTAACCGAATTGTCGGTAACATTTTTAACCACACCTACTGTGAAAGACAACGCAGCCCTTCCTCCACCGAACGTGACAATGCCATCCTTTACGTCAATCAAATCAACATTACACGGAATATCTACTTTACGTTGCACCACATCGTTGCCTGCGACGTCATTAATCAATGTTGACGAGTACGCTGTTTGGGCAGTTTTGAAAACGTCACGACTAAAATCTTGATCCACAAACATTAATCCCATTAATGCAGCTACGCATACGACAGCAACGAATAATGGCTTGACAACAACTTTCCACTTAATTTTTTTCTTAGCACTTTTTTCCTGAGCTTTTGCAAAATTTTCGTTAACGTAATTGCGTTCAGCATAACTAATATCTAACCAATCGTATTCCTCTGCATTTAGTTCCATACTATTTTGTTCTTGATGATCCATAGAAATACCTCCGTTTTGTTCAAAATACAATATGCGTATAAAACGGCAAATATACCGAGTATACCGCCACTCCTCAGCGCGAGCTCAAACGTGTCTTTTAAAACGGCGACGAATCTTTCCGAATAATCCTTTAAACCGAGTGACACAATCGTAGATATCACACGTACCACTAAGTAGGTTGTTAGCCAACAAATCGAAACAGTCCTTCTGCTTGTATTTGTCGACGTTACAATTCACCAAATCGCTTTCCGGAATTACTCCTAGAGTATTGTTGCCAAGCAAACTAAAAACTTCAAATACCGAAAGCATTTCGCCACTTGCAATCAAATCTCCCCTTGCACGATTAACTACTATGCTTATTTGCGACATTACGCCTTGAATCTTTTCTATCGTATTTTGAGCGTCCTTAACGCTAGATGCGTGCGGAGTTGTGACCACTATTGCTTCGTCCGCACACGATACAGCTCGCCTAAAACCACTGTCCACGCCTGCAGGACAATCTATTAAAATGAAATTGAAACTATCGCACAGTCTATTGACGACACGCGCTACTGCATCGGGAGTAACTGGACGCTTGGTATAATGACTGCTTGGCATGACGTACAACGTTGGTTCAATCTCGTCCTGTATCAACGCCTGTCCCGGCCGACAACGCCCTTCAACAACGTCAACCAAATCGTATACGGTTTTATTTTCTGCCTGCATTATCACGTCAAGGTTATTAAGTCCCAAATCCAAATCAATCAGCAAAACTCGTTGAGATTTTTTAGCCAAAGCAATACCCAAATAGGCACAAACAGTTGTTTTGCCAACTCCACCCTTTCCACCTGTAATTACGATTCTTCGCGCCATACTGTTTCTCCATGATTTTGATAATGCAATTATATCATCGCTCACCCATGAACACGTGTCTACAATAAAAATATTTGCTCGGTTTTTAGATTAACACGTCGGATTTCTTACGGACGACATAAACAGTTTTAAAAATATTTTGAACAAAAAAAGAACGCAACAAACGTGCGTTCAAAACAATAAAAATAATAATTAACTAAAGTCTACGCAATTCAACAAGGCTCCTCAACGGAGCAAAAGATAAAGAAACATGCTTTGAACAAAGGTCAAGCGCTTCTTTTAATACGTCCCTGCTATAATTCAAACTACTCAACTTTTCATAAGGCAATCCGTTAACCAAACGACAAATGGCAACTGTGCGCGCGCTTAATGCCAAGTTTGACGTAGAACGACAATCGGCACACACAACGTTCCCCGCAACTGAATCCCAATACGCTCTTGACAATGGTTTTGCACAAACGGAACACTCCGAAAGATTAAGCATAAAACCTTCCTTTGCAAGAAAATACAGTAAAAATCTTAACGTAACCAGCAAAGGTTCAATTTCGCTCGTCAAAGCCTGTAATGCCTTGAGCGTTTCAACAAAAATATCCGAATCAGGCTGACCGTCTTGCGTACAAACAGCCAAACACTCAGCTATAACACAAGCAGCATAATAACTTGCAACGTCTTCACGAAGAGAATAGAAACTCTCCATTTGTTTACAAGTTTTCAATACAAATCTGTCATCGGAAGATTTTGACAATTCATAATTGCCGAAACAAAATTGATCGGCACAGAACTTCAATTTGGCGTTATTCTTGCGAATTCCTCTGGCCCGAACGGATATTTTTCCATATTCTAACGAATACAAAGTAACTATTTTGTCATTTTCATTGTAGTCCGTCGCCCTTAGAGCGATTGCCCTCGTCACTACATCCATCCTTACATAATTCCTTGTAAAACAAATAATATACCGGATTTCCTGTTTCTTCAAATAATTTCCAAACTTCGTCTTTCACAATACACCTCTAAAATATAATATGCAACAGCGAGAATTAAACAACCCCCAACTACTA
>CAYYTD010000034.1:2454-11589 GCA_964474475.1 uncultured Oscillospiraceae bacterium
GTGTATATTGTGCGACTTCCGAAACAAAACTATACGATTAATTGAACTGAAAAAATCAAAAGAAATGTAAAAAGACAAACCTGAAACTTAACGTCGGTTGGAATATCCTAGCTCATTTAAAACGCTTTGATTGTTTCGCCAATCTTCCTTAACTTTAACCCAAAGTGTCAAATAAACTGATGTGTCAAGTAACTTTTCGATACTCTCCCTTGCATGAATACCAATTGACTTGATCATTTCACCATGCCTCCCCAACAAAATAGGCTTGTGGGACGACTTTTCTACGAGAATAGTTGCATCTATATCCCAGCCGGCATTGTCTTCAACAGTCATTTTGTTTATTACAACACCAATTCCGTGAGGAATCTCTTTTTCACAGGCTATTAATACTTTTTCACGTATTATTTCACTAACTAAATAACGCTGACTCTTGTCTGTGATATCATCTTCATCATAATACATTTGCGAGCCAGTGAGATATTTCTTTAATGCCTGCCGCAATTCGTCAACGCCCTTATTTTTACGAGCAGAAACGCAATATACTTCGTCGACGCCGTCAATTTGATTTAACTTAGCCAATTCCGGCATCATCTTTTCCGGCTGCGTAATATCGATTTTCGTAATAACAACAACGATAGGAGATGATTGTTTTCGATACTTTTCGATTTGATTTATTTCCTTTTCGCCTATACCATTGTGTCCATCGATAACAACCATAATACAGTCAACGTCTTGGACTGCGTTATCAATACTTTTGAGCATATAATCACCCAAAGCATTTTTACTCTTCAAAAATCCTGGCGTATCAACGAACACAATTTGACTGTCATCATCAGTCCAAATGCCAATGATACTGTCACGCGTAGTTTGCGGCTTTGGAGAAACGATTGATATTTTTTGTTTAATTATTGCATTTAAAAGTGTTGATTTGCCTGCATTTGCCAATCCGACAATGGCGATGAAACCTGTTTTTTTCATATTATTCCTTAACTTTACATGCTACAAAATTCAAAACTGATCCAAACGCAAAATAGCAATTTGAAATGTAGCAATTAATTCTACTAGCGTTATTCTCTTGTAATTTTAACTTCCTCTAATATAACCGTTTGTAATGCCACCATTTCTTGTTCGTCTTGCTCGTTCATGTGGTCATAGCCAAGGAGATGCAAAATCCCGTGCAATGACAAAAACGCAAGCTCTCTTTTTAAACTATGGCCAAACGACTCGGCTTGTTGTTTTGCCCTTTCCAGACATATAACGATATCGCCTAAATTTAACATCCCGGTTTCAGGATTGATATCCTGCGCATAGTCTTTCACGTTAATGACCTGACGAGCGGCATCTATAGTTGGAAAAGATAAAACGTCCGTGACTGAATCTACATTGCGATAATCGTTATTCAATTTTTTGATTTCCTCGGGTGTAACAATAGTTACCGACACTTCCAAACTATCCGTGGGTTGTTTTAGGTGAGAAATTGCTTTGTTAAGCACTTTTCGAATAGTAAACCTCGTAAACAACCCGACGTTATCGAAATATATTTTCATTACAGCTTGTCCCCTTCTAATTTAATATCAGGATAACTCACGCGTTGATGACGAATTCCACAAAAAGTGGTAATAATCGTACTCTTGACTATATCTATCTCTTTCATAGTAATATCACAATCGGAAAATTGGTTGAACGCCAAACGCTCCGACACGATATCGTCAACAATCTTTTCAGCATTTTGTTTTCCGCCAGCTCTCAAAGCCGCCTCCGACGCATCGCAAATCATCAAAATTGCAGAGACCTTGCTCGTCGGTTTTGGTCCGTCGTAACAATAATCGTCGTATGGAAGTTCACCGTCGGTATATTTTTTTGCCTTTAGATAGAAATACTTGATAGGCATGGTACCGTGGTGCTCGACGATCGCGCGTTGCACCTCTTCGGGCAGTTTGTATTCTTTTGCTAACGCCAAACCGTTGGTGACGTGAGACTTGATCATACGCACACTCGCTTCGGGTGTCATATTGTCATGAGGATTTATTCCGCCTAATTGATTCTCGGTAAAATACGACGGATTTTTTAACTTTCCAATATCATGATAATACGCCGCCGCCCTCGCTTCTACAACGCTGATACCAATTGCCATTGCACAAGCTTCTACGTAAACGGCTACGGTCAAGCAGTGATTGTACGTTCCTGGAGCCTTTTCAAACAGCCGACGCATAAGAGCATTGTCCGACGAGGCAATCTCGGAAAAACGAAATACCGTTACTAAATCGAACGACACCTCAAACAACGAAACCAAAACGAACATGAGCATCGTGCACAATATGCCGCTAGCAAAGGATATTCCGGCTTTTATGCCTATTTCTGTCCAAGACAAAGTGTCGGCATCACCAAACATCAAATAAGCGGCAACGGCACAAACTGCGGCAATAAGCCCCATAAACAAGCCGTACATTACGTAACTTACACGCTTGTACCCTTTTCCAAAAATATACGATGCAAAAACGACTTGAACCACACCACCAAATAACAAGTAGAAATAAGGTTCGGAATCGAGAGTTGCGGTATCTTGCCAATTGATATACTGCAAGAAACACAACATAATAATTATAAAATTCGAATAAAACCCACTCTTGTCCGATATCAACAAAGACAACATTACTGCGCATAACGCAATAGGCACGACGTATAATCCATATTCCCAAAAAGTGGAGAACTCAATTAGCGCATAGCAAATAATCATTGCGCAAAGCATTGCCCAAATTTTTCGCGGTTGCTCCATTATTTGACGATCCGCAAAATAAATGTACAGAACGTGCGAAACCATAAGTATTGCTGTGACCGCAAGTTGAATACACGTACCCAACACCCATTTACGTCGGCTCAAATCGTCGTAGTTAGTAAATAAATTAACGACGATTGCCAGCATTGAAATAATCAAAAAACAAACGATATAGCAAGCTATTATTTGTTTCCATTTAATATTGTAGATTTTTTTGTTTTTCTTCATTAAGTTATTCCTCCACCGACGTAATAATACGTCAGGATTTAGACTCTGATTCGTATGCTTTTACGATTTGCTGCACGAGAGGATGACGCACAACGTCTTTCTCCGACAGGCGAATAATCCCTATATCATCAATATTTTTTAAAATCTTAACAGCGTGTTTCAATCCGGAAGTGTGACCGCTAGGCAAATCGACTTGTGTAAGATCCCCTGTAATTATCATCCTACTATTTTCACCAAGGCGAGTAAGAAACATTTTAATTTGTTCCTTCGTGGTATTTTGCGCTTCATCTAAAATAACATAAGCATTGGATAACGTCCTTCCCCTCATATAGGCTAGGGGAGCAATTTCAATTTGCCCCTTTTCCATCATTTTGGAATACGCTTCCGCACCAAGCATTTCAGACAAAGCGTCATAAAGTGGGCGAAGATACGGATTGACCTTTTCTTGCAAATCACCGGGTAAAAAGCCTAGTTTTTCTCCCGCTTCTACAGCAGGCCGAGTTAGTATTATTCTATCGACTACTTTGGCTTTGAAGGCATTGACCGCAATTGCAACTGCAAGATAAGTCTTTCCCGTACCAGCAGGACCGATGCCGAAAGTTATTGTCTTTTTTTTCATCAAATCGACATACTTTTTTTGTCCGACTGTTTTACTCTTAATCGGTTTACCCCTATTAGTAATTGCAACAACGTCGCCGAGCAACTGATCCACTTCATCGAGTACGTTACTTTTTGCACAATCGCAAATGTAATTTACTCTGCCTATATCAACCTGCTCCCCGTTTCGCAAAAAACTGCAAAGCTTGTTTACCACATCGAACGCAATGCTAACGTTGTTTTCTTCGCCAAACAAACTAATCTTGCCGTTTTCGGAAAGAATTCTAACGTCAAAAGCAGCGCAAACCGCCTTAATATTTTCGTCGAAAGGACCAAACAGTTTTATCATTTCGTCTATCGATTCGGTTTCTATCGTCTTAGCAATCAATATATAATCTCCTAATACTTGCAAAGAATGATAATTTCCTGTTATAAATTAAAAGAATCACTGCCTTTACCGTACCTCTTGAACTAACAATGAATTCGTCCAAAAACTCTTACCTATACTCCACCGTGCCATATACTATTGCCTCTACGCCGTTGGTCTTTACAACGTATTCTACTGTAGTTATAGGAAAATGAAAATCGGCAACCGCAAGGCTTAGCGCTTCTTGTTGCAACTGCGGCAAGCAATCTTCAATTGTGCAAGGAACAACACTCTCACACGTTTCGTGATATGTAATTTTGCTTATTCTAAGGTTAAGCGGATACAAATAACTATCCGTAATACTCTCATCAAAATGCGAAAACGGACAAGCCTTCCCGTAGCGTTTGCCAAACAAATTTACGTAATTAGCCGAGAACATCCGCCCAGTTCGAACTTGTTCCTTGCGATATCCATCAAATACTACAAAAGCGTTGCTTTTAGTAATAACGACAACCGAGCCCATCGCATAAACTTCTTCGTGCAACTCATCGTCAAAAAGGCGAATGCCCTGAATCAGTATATCTCCAGCGCCAACACTATCGCCAACTTTCACGCAAGCTTTCCCCTGTTCGCAAGATATGCTTTGAACTATACCGCAAACGTCACTAACTATATCCCGCCGAACGCTTAAATCTATCGGCGATTCGATTGTCTTTTTTGCTATCACTTTAACAGTAAGAGCACATCCACTGCGAGTAATAATTGCATATGCAGCATCGAGTTTGTTTGCCAAATTGTTTTCAACGCTATCTACGTTCAAATTCGTTAATGCCTTGCCGCGCGAAATATTGCAATCCGTTAATGCATCGACAACAACCTTTTCATCAAAGTCACCAACTACGGTAATTTTCAAGCAAAAACAAGACGTTACAAACAGACACGCCACTCCCACTGTCAACAAAAGAAAAAAAAGAAAATGTGAACGAATAAAATCAAGTGCGCTTGCTATCCCTGTCGGGTTTGCCGACGTGACATTGCATCCGTTGCGTTTTAGCAATTCCACTACGTCATTGACGAATTTATATTTTACCGATACGGCACAATAGCGTCCGCTTTTTGTAACGTTGGCTACGCCGTATTTAGACAAATCATTCAACAACCGAGCAAAATTTAACCCCTCAAATTCTATACGGTAATTGCCAATCATTGAATAACCTCGACGGAATCAATTTTTCCTACAATTACCACGAAACGGGATTGCATGCATTTAACCATTAAATTATTGCCCGACAATTGAAGGACACCGTCACCTGTGGCGAAACAAATACGCTCGCGGGAAAATGACAGCACAGACTTGTGCCCCTCTAAAACGAAGATTTCGTTGCGATAAATCGTATATTTGTAGCCTTTGATCAGCACTGAAGTTTCTACACCGCACGCGTCGGCTATACTTTGAACAAACGATGTACTCATAACAATAATATATGAGCGAACGATTTTGTCAATTCACAAAGCCACGATCGATTTGAAACTATACTATATGAAGAAACGCACAAAACGCAAACGATGAAATGTTGCTTTTAAGACAAGACTATCTTCAAACGCCTAATACATATTATCCAAAACGGTGGCAAGTTCTTTCATTTTTTCTTCTTGTTCTTCAACTGGTGCATTAAGAACACAGTTTTCTATGTGCGCAAGAAGAATTTCGTTGTTGACTTTTGATAAAATTGCCTGACTCGCCATAATTTGATTTGACACGTCTACGCAATATCTGTCGTTTTCAATCATTTTAATAATGCCTTCAACTTGTCCGCGTGCTGTTCTGAGCAATCTAATAATTCTAGTTTTATCTCCGCTCATAATTGTGTTACCTCCAAAACTTTATATCCTTGTTTTTCAACAGTATCTTTTAAAACTTCTGCACCAACGGTCTTTGCACAATTAACTTGTGCTTGCTTATTCTCCAAACTGACTTGCACGAGAGTAACGCCCTGCACCGATTCCAACGCAGATTGAACTCTACCTGTGCAATGACTACACATCATTCCGTCAATTTTTAATATAAACGACATGTTATCACCTCGGTTATCAGTTGAATTTTGTAATAAACATGAAGCTATCTGCCCCATGCAATCATCACACTTTTCATTATCGTCCTTTTTTGCCTGATTGTCAACAACCGACTCGCATATTTTGTCCAAAGTACAAGATGTTGGAGCAAAAACATTTTTAGGCTTAAACAATTTGAGTCTTAATGCATTCGTAACGACAAATAAACTTGATAAACTCATTGCAGCCGCTGCCAACATTGGGCTTAATTTAAGTTGCAATATCGGGAACAACACTCCGGCAGCAACGGGGATTCCTAGTCCATTGTAAAAGAATGCCCAAAACAAATTTTGCTTGATGTTTCGAATGGTTTTTGCCGAAAGCTCAATTGCAGTAGCTACGTCGCACAAGTCGTTTTTGACCAAAACCACGTCAGCACTGTCGACAGCAATATCGGAACCACTGCCAATTGCAAAACCGATGTCTGCTTGCATAAGAGCGGGAGCATCGTTAATGCCGTCACCAACCATTGCCGTAAAACCGTCATTCATCAGTTCGGCAATTTTTTGCTGCTTTTGATCGGGCAAAACTTCGGCGTATACTTCATCTATGCCTACAACATTTGCAACGGCGTTTGCCGACGCTTTTCCGTCGCCCGTCAACATAACCGTTTTAATACCGAGTTTTTTGAGACGAGCAATGGCGACAACGGAAGTTTGCCTAATCTCGTCACCGACACAAACCACGCCGATTAATTCATCGTTTTTGGCCACTAATAAGCACGTATACGGTTTGCCACGAAATTCATCTTCGTAACGGTCGCACTGCTCTTTGGGAACGTTACACCGCTCCATCAAACGAACGTTGCCTATTGCATAATTACTTCCGCCATACTCCGCAGTAACCCCCATTCCCGGCAGAGTACAAAATGACTGTGGACGAATGAGTTGGACTCCGAGTTCTTCGGCGTAATTGACAATCGCATTGCCAAGAGGATGTTCACTTTGCTTTTCGATGCCGCCTATCACGGCGAAAAACTCCTCTGAGTTGATACTGCTACGAAAATCAACAACTTTAGGCGTACCCATAGTTATTGTACCGGTTTTGTCCAAAACGACTTGCTTAACATGCGAAAGCCGCTCAAGAACTTCTCCGTCTTTGACGAGAATACCGTTCTCCGCTCCTTTTCCCGTTGCAACCATGATTGCCACAGGCGTAGCAAGCCCCAACGCACAAGGGCAGGAAATTACCAAAACTGAAATGGCAAAATCTAACGCGACGTACAACGGTTGCCCTACGCACAGCCACACAACGAGTGTAGCAAGGGAAATACACATCACCACGGGAGTAAATACAGCCGCTATTTTATCTGCTAAGCGTTGAATTGGCGCCTTTGATGAACCAGCTTCCTCGACAAGATCGATGATCTTTGCCAACGTGCTATCTGCGCCGACAGACGTAACAGTTACTTCGACATAGCCGCCAATATTAACAGTTCCGCCTATAACCTTGTCTCCTATTTGCTTTTCAACCGGGAGACTTTCTCCGCTGATAGCGCTCTCATCTACAAAACAGTTTCCACCACACACCACTCCATCACACGGGAAAGCGGCTCCCGCTTTAACAACGACTGTACCCCCTTTGCCTATTTGAGATACCTCGACCTCAACTTGGTTTCCGTCAACAAGCAAAATTGCCGTTTGCGGAGTGAGTTTTTTCAATTTGGACAACGCTGCGCCCGTCTTTTGCTTGGAGCGTGTTTCGAAATATTTGCCCAAATCGACAAGCGCCAAAATCATGGCAGAAGATTCAAAATACAATTGATGGTTGTACAATTCTACCGTTGCCAAGTCGCCGTGACCCAAAGCATAGCTCATAATGAAGGTAATAGCTACGGCGTACAGCGCACCTGCCAACGAACCAACGGCAATCAAGCTATCCATATTTGGCGAGCCACAAAACAATCTTTTGAAACCCACCGTAAAATAATCTTTGTTGACGAACCATACCGGCAAACACAACAAAAGTTGAACGAGAGCAAAACTGACGGCGTTCTCCTTGCCACACAAAAACGACGGCAAAGGTAGACCAATCATATGTCCCATAGATACGTACATGAGAACGACACAAAAACCAATAGAAATAAGCAAGCGAACCAACATCTTCTTTGACTTGTCCTCTTTGTTTTCTTCCGTCGGCGAATGACCAACAGCATTTGCACTATAGCCGGCAGACTTGACCGCAGCCTCGATTTTGCTGACGTCAGTTTTGTCCGAATCGAATTGTACAATCATTGAATTGGTAAGCAAACTGACGGATACGCTATCTACCCCGTCCACTTTTTTTACTGCATTCTCCACATGCGCCGAGCAAGCAGAACACGTCATGCCCGACACATCAAATTTCTGTTTCATAATCCTCCGAATTATACCCTTACCGGGTACGTGTAAGTATTATACCACTTATGTCGGAAAATGCAAACCCTTTTTGTAAGTTATTTCATGATTTTTAGACTGCCTAGATGCGTGCAAGACTAATTTTGAGCTCTTTGAAATAAATTGTATGCTCAGAAAAGATCAAACACTTGCTGACGACAATCAAGCACACTTGCTAATTATTTGGTAATTTGAAATATTACACAGTCATTGATTACCTTTATTAAACAAACTAAACTGTAAACAATGTCCCGTCGAATAAAAAATACGTGAAAATAGTTTTCAAAGAATAAGTTTCGTGGTATACTGTATTAACTTGCGGGGCTGTTAGTTAGATTCGCCCGGCGTACGGGAGATTTAGTAAGCGTGCCGTAGAGTCTGCTACGTTAAAAAGACAACTTTAAATTAAACGCTAACAATAGCACTAGCCGTTCTTACGGAATGGCATACGCAGCCTAATTTAAACCTGCGCGTCGACTTTTGCTCTTACATGCGGCAAAAGAATCGGCGTTAGACAGTATGTATCGGAATAATGCGGCCGATGAAACGCACTATTCTTAAACTTTTTTCATCTTGACAAGGGCAAGTTGGTTTGCTATCTTTCCATTGTGACAACGAAAGTAAACTTTGCACGGAGAAAGCTAAATAGTTCGGCGTTGGTACACGGGTGCAATTCCCGT
>CAYYTD010000035.1:0-9634 GCA_964474475.1 uncultured Oscillospiraceae bacterium
AAACCTTCATTTTGATAGAATTCTTTCACTTGCAGTTTCACTTCCGGCTCACACTCACCAAATTCAGGCGGCTTTACAAGGCAATCGAAGTAAAACCCCGTTCCGCCAACCATTATTGGCGGTTTTTGCATGCTTTCAACAATTTTTGCCACATCGCTTGCGTAGGCAAATGCCGAATAGCTAAAGCTCGGCTCCACCACGTCCAACATGTGATGTTTTACGCCTTCGGTTTCTTCGGGGGTGATTTTGCTCGTGCCAATATTCATCCCCTTATAAACCTGCATCGAATCGCACGAAATAATTTCCGTGCCAAGCATTTTTGCAAGTTTAACTGCCGCCGCACTTTTGCCCACCGCCGTCGTACCCGTAATTCCGATGATGGTCTTCATCTACACTATCCTCTTAAACATCTTCTCAATGTCCGTTTTGGTAAGCGTAACGATAACGGGTCGTCCGTGCGGGCATTGCAACACTTGGTTGTGTATTACTGCACGCAATATCGATTTTATTTCGTATTCGTTCATCACGTAGCCTGCCCTTATTGCCGAATGACAAGCCTTGCGTGCCAGTTTGTCTACAACAAGTTTCTTGTCGTCAACTCTTAATTCGTCCATCGACGACAAAACGTATTTCACAAACTCTCCCATTTCCATATCCGTAAGCAACGTGGATACTGCGTTAATGCGGAAGGTGTTTACGCCAAAGCACTCAATGTAAACGCCAGCCTTTTCAAAAGTGTCAATGTTTTCACTGATAAATTGCGCTTCGTCGTCGTTAGTTTTAAAAACATACGGGCACAGCAACGTTTGAACTTCTCCCGTATATCCGTCCATAAACTTGTCAAACAAAATTCGCTCGTGCGCAGCGTGCTGGTCAATTAGCAAAATTTTGCCGTCAAATTCCAAAATTAAGTAAGTTTTGAATGCAACGCCGAGAACTCTCGTGCGCTCATACGCAAGGTCCTCTTCGGTTAAGTCCTTTTTTTCCGCATTTCCATACGCATCTTCCTCTTTGTAGTCATATCCGTCGCCAAAATTAAACTTATATTCATTAGACAAAAAGGATTCTTGAATCTGTGCAGGTTCGCCGCCGCGATCGGGTTCAGTAACATTTTCCTCCTCGTACGGATGAGCGTTTAGCGTAAATTGTTGCGCCAAACAATTGCCTTCGTCGTCCATCAGCCCTACTTGACGACGTGCAGCATCGACGCTCAAATTTTCGTCCAAAAACTTCGCAAATTTTTCAAAATCCATGCTGATGTCGGCTCTTTCGGCTTCCTCTTCAGCGGCTCTCATCCTTGAAGCTTTTGCAGAATTCATCACCTTGTCAGAAAATTTCAATTTTTCACGCAATACATCCAAGCTGTCGCCACGCTGATATCTCGGTCCGTAATCCTCTTCTTCGTCTTCCGTAGTTGCAAAAATGTCGTTAGTCATTTTGTTGTTTGCATATTCTTGCAAAGCTTCGTTTACAACTCGGTAAATAATGCCCGTAACCAATTTCGGCTCGTCAAAACGAACTTCCGCCTTTTTGGGGTGCACGTTCACGTCAAGTCGGTCTGGTATCATTTTCACGTTCAAAACGTAAAAGGGATACTGCCGTGTCATCAAATACGCTTTGTAGGCATTCATTATGGAAGCAGCTATGCTCTGATCGGTAATGCATCTGCCGTTAATGGACAAATATTGCTGGCTACGGTTGGGGCGCGTAAACTCCGGCTTGCTCACATATCCTGCAATATGCATAATACCCGCATTGCAGTCGATGGGCAAGCAATGGTCAATAAACTCCTTTTTGTACACGCAAAAAACAGCATCTTCAATGCCCTTTCCGTTGGTTTCGTAAACAGTTTTGCCGTCCAAAACGTACTTGAATCGCACGTTTGGGTTTGCAACGGCAATTTGCGCCACAAATTTGTTTATTGCGGTGGCTTCTGCGGACGGAGACCTGAAAAACTTTTTACGCGCGGGCGTGTTGTAAAACAAATCTCTCACTTCAATTTTGGTTCCTACGTTGGCGGAAACATATTTTTTAGAAAGTACTTTGCCGTCTTCGAGGCACACGTTTACTGCAGCATCTTGCTGCTCGATACGCGTCGTCATGTCTACGCGAGATACCGCCGCAATACTCGAGAGCGCTTCGCCGCGAAAACCAAGCGTTGCCACTTCGTACAAATCGTCTATTGTAGAAAGCTTGCTCGTTGCATGCTTCAAAAAGGCCTTTTCCACGTCCTCTTCGCCTATTCCGCAGCCGTTGTCCACAACTCTTATCAGCGAAAATCCGCCCTGTTCAACCTCTATCGTTATATTTGTTGCACCCGCATCAATACTGTTTTCAATCAACTCTTTTACTGCGCCAAAAGGTCTTTCAACCACTTCGCCGGCAGCAATTTTGTTGTATATATCGGGAGGTAACAAATTGATGTTATTCATTATTCTTCACCTTGTTCGTTAGTGTGTATACCAAGTCAAACGCCTCTATAGGTGTTATTCGGTTAATGTCAATATCGCGCAAAATTGCACAAACGTCCTGCGCAGTCTTGTTGAATTGCTTGTCTTTCACTTCGGCATCTTCGCTCACAAGCGAGTAATCGATGCCGTTGCTCTTTTCAAGCATGGTTTCCAGGTTTTTTGCCCTCAAGCAAACTTCTGAAGGAACACCAGCCAGCTTAGCAACCTCAATTCCGAAACTCTTATTTGCACCGCCACGCACTATTTTGTGAAGGAAAATTACACTGCCACCGTATTCTTTTACCGTTATTTTGTAATTCTTTACGCCGTCAATGCGCCCTTCAAGGTCCGTCAGTTCGTGGTAATGGGTGGCAAAAAGCGTTTTTGCCTTGATTTTTTGCGAAACGTACTCCATCACAGCCCAAGCAATGGCAAGGCCGTCTGACGTCGACGTCCCTCTGCCCACCTCGTCCAAAACAACCAAACTCTTTTCCGTGGCGTTGTTAAGAATATTTGCAACCTCAATCATCTCAACCATAAAGGTACTTTGGTTAAAAGCAAGGTCATCGCTGGCGCCCACGCGAGTAAATATTTTGTCCACTATGGGTATTTCCGCCGAAGTTGCAGGCACGTAGCAGCCGATGTGCGCCATAAGCGTAATAAGCGCCACTTGCCTCATAAAGGTGCTTTTACCTGCCATATTCGGCCCGGTTATTATCATCGTACGGTTCTCGTCAGTGTCCAAAAGAGTGTCGTTGGTAATAAAGTTTTCGCGCTTTATGTACGATTCAACAATGGGATGACGACCGCCAACAATGTTAATTTGCGTACCCTTGGCGTTGATTTTCGG
The DNA here is from genome assembly GCA_964474475.1 of uncultured Oscillospiraceae bacterium. Classification (GTDB taxonomy): domain Bacteria; phylum Bacillota; class Clostridia; order Christensenellales; family CAG-314; genus Fimimonas. The sequence continues at coordinate 3,301 of CAYYTD010000035.1, forward strand.
CTTGCAGTAGTCGTTAGACTCCGCAACGTAGGCAAAGGAAAGCAAGCAGTCCAATGCAGCAATGGCTTGCGCAGTTCTTTGAAGAGTAGGAATATGCTCCAAAAGTTGCGTGCGCAAATCGTCAAATAGCTTCTTTTGCAATTTGACCTTTCTTTCCTGCGCCGTAAGCATCTTTTCTTCCAACTCTTTTAGTTCGGGACTAACAAATCTTTCGCCGTTTACCAACGTTTGCTTGCGAATAAAATCATCAGGCACCATGGGCAGGAAAGAATTGCTAATTTCAAAGTAGTAGCCGAAAACCTTGTTGTATCCCGTTTTTAGCGTTTTAATGCCCGTGCGACTGCGCTCGTATTCTTCCAACGCCGATATTTTAGACGCGCCGTTAACGGAAATGTCAAATAGCTCGTCCAACTCGGCGTTGTAACCTTGTTTTATAAAGTCGTTATCTTTTATTACTACTGGCACGTCGTCCACTATCGCGCTGTCTATTAAAGAATAAACGCTCGGCGAAGGATCTATTGCCTCGTTAATATCAGTAATTATCTTGCTGGAACAGCTTGCAAGGATACTTTTTACGGGTGCTATTGCTGCCAAAGAGTTCTTCAAGGTAATGCAGTCTTTGGGGGTTAAATTGTTGTAAGCAATTTTTCCTGCAATACGCTCCACGTCAAAGATTTGCTTCAGCTGCTTAGTTAGTTCACTACGCAATATATATTGCCCGTAAAGCTCTTCAACGCCGTCTAAACGTGCGTTAATTGCGGATGCCTTTTGCAGCGGACGATCTATCCAATCGGCAAGCAAACGCGCACCCATTGCCGTTTGAGTTTTGTCAAGCAACCACAACAAACTGCCTTTGCGCTTGTTGTCCCTGCTGGTTACGGTAAGCTCCAAGTTGCGACGCGTTTTTACGTCGATGGACATGTACTTAGACTTGTCTACGTAGCGAATGTTTTTCAGGTTAACCATGCGCCTCTTTTGCGTTTCGTAAACGTAGTCAAGCAAAGCGCCGCACGCCGTTACGGCAAGCGTTTTACCATTCAAGCCAAAGCCGTCCAAGGTAGACACGTCGTAATGGGCAAGCAAATTCTTTTTGGCTCGCAAAGCATCAAAATGAGTGTCGTCGTAAGGAGTAAATGCAGGTGTATAACACGCCTTTACGCATTCAAGATTGGCAGACAGGTCTGCCGCTTGAGAGTTAGCAATTATTTCGGCAGGCTTGTAGGAAACAAGCACTTCTTGCAGGTCTTTAATTACGGAAACTCCTTTGAGTTCAACGGCAAAAAAGTCGCCCGTACTAATGTCGCAAACGGCTACGCCTGCATTGCCGTCCACAAAAACGGATGCAATGTAGTTGCTGCGTTTGTCCTCCAAAATTTCACTGTCCATCACCGTGCCGGGGGTAATAACCCTAACCACGTCCCTCTCCACAAGCTCTTTGGCTTTGCCGGTCGGTTCCGAAAGCTGTTCGCATATGGCAACCTTTTCCCCTGCAGCAATTAGCTTGCCAATGTAAAGCTCCACTGCATGGTACGGAACGCCACACATGGGGGCACGCTCCTTTTGCCCGCAGTTCTTGCCTGTAAGGGTCAAGTCGAGAATTCGGCTTGCCTTTTCGGCATCCTCAAAAAACATTTCGTAAAAGTCGCCTAGGCGGTACATCAAAATGCAATCCTTGTACTTTTCCTTGGTAAGCAAGTAATTGCGCATCATCGGTGAAAATTCGTTTGTCATTCTTCCTCCGAAACCACACTGCCCCACAAAGTTGCGGAGCTTGCTCTGTCTATTTTTACGTTAACGAATTTGCCCACAAGGGACTTGTCGCACTTAAAGTTAACAAGGCGGCCGCTTTCCGTCCTGCCGCACATCGTATCGGCATAGTGAAAATTCTCCCCTTCCACAAGCACTTCGTAAACGTTGCCCACCATCGTTTTGCTTATCTTTTTGGTAACTTCATTTTGACAAGCTAATAGTTTGGTGATGCGGCGGCGTTTTTCGTCGTAAGGTATTTGGTTATCCATGGAATAAGCCGGCGTACCCTTGCGGCGCGAATACACAAAGCAAAAAGCCGAGCTATACTCTGCCTGTTGTACAAGGGAAAGCGTATCTTGAAAATCTTGCTCCGTTTCGCCGGGGAAGCCCACCATTATGTCCGTGGTGATACCTACGTCGGGCAGCTTCGCGCGGATTTTTTCTATCAATTTCAAGTAGTCTTCTCGGGTGTAACGGCGGTTCATTCTGCGCAAAATTTCCGTACTGCCGCTTTGAACGGGCAAATGAATGTTGTTGCACACGTTTTTGTTGCGCGCAACTGCGTCAATCACCTCGTCCGACAGATCCTTGGGATGCGAAGTCATGAACCTAAGACGGAATTTGCTAGGTAGCTGACAAATGGAATCTAACAAATTTGCAAAGGTAACGTTACCATCAAGGTCGTGCCCGTATGAGTTTACGTTTTGCCCCAGCAAAGTTATTTCCTTGTACCCCTCTTGTAGCAGATTTTTAACTTCCGCCACCACGTCTTGAGGCAAACGGCTACGTTCACGCCCCCTAACGTAGGGCACTATGCAGTAGGTACAAAAGTTGTTGCAACCGTAGTTGATGTTTACCCAAGCGTTAGGATAGCTTGTACGCGCCTGACAAAAGTCTTCTTCGTTGTAGGTTGTAAACTGTGTGTTGCAGTACTTCTTTTTGTTGCGAGCGTCAATAACGGCTTGTTTCAATTCGCCCAAATTGCTCGTGCCAAGCACAATATCCACAAAAGGATAGCTTTGGCGGATGGATTGTGCCACGCCGTCTTGTTGAGACATACATCCGCAAACCACAACTATCATGTTAGGCTTGGATCTTTTAATTTTCTTCAACTGCCCAATATGACCGTAAATTTTCTTTTCGGCGGTTTCGCGTATGCAGCAGGTGTTGAATACTACCACGTCGGCATCAGCAACGTCGGTGCATTCGCAATAGTCAAGCTCTTGCAAAATACCGGCGATTTTCTCCGAATCGTGAACGTTCATTTGGCAACCATAAGTGTGTATGTAATATTTCAAAATGGACCTCGTAAAAATTTCATTTGCAACACTTTTGCAAGCGTGAAAATTTTGCCCACGCTCACCGCAGTTTTGCGATACTTTACATTATATAATACTATTTTTCTCAATAATTTTCAAGGGAAATAAATATAAAAATTGAAAAGGCTAACAATATTTGTAGAGATAATGCGATTCGTGCGCAAATTGAGCCGCCGCAATGGTTACAAACGACACGCTTTGCGGCAGAAAAATTCAAACTTTTCGGGACGACTATGAGAAAAAAACGAGTAAATATTTTGCCTATCGTTTTGGCAACGATGGCGCTATCGGCAATTATACTTTGCACGGCAGTTTTGGGTGCTTGGATGAAAAGCGACGACTACGTGCATTTTGACAAAAAGCGCTTAGTCGACAAATTTGCACTACTCAAAATTTTGGACGACGAGGGCAACGCCATCAACGAACCTGCCCTTGGCGGCAAGTACAAGCAAATATCCCTTGCCGATTTGCACGACTATACCTACATGGCTTTCGTTGCAGTAGAAGATAAGCGATTTTTCCGCCACGGAGCCATCGATTGCAAACGAATCGTCGGCGCGGCAATGTCCAACGTAAAAAGCGGAAGCTACAAGGAAGGCGCCTCCACAATTTCGCAACAGCTAATCAAAAACACTCATTTGAGCGGCAACAAAACTTTGAAGCGAAAGATGAACGAAATTTTGTTGGCGCGACAGCTGGAAGAAACCTACAGCAAATACGAAATACTCGAGATGTACCTCAACACAATTTACTTCGGGCGTAACGCCTACGGAATAGAATGCGCCGCCGAAGAGTACTTTGGAAAGCGCGCCAAAGACTTGACCATTAGCGAAAGCGCCCTGCTCGTATGCATGGTCAAGGCGCCCAACAGTTACGCTCCGGACAAGGATATTGCAAAGTGCACCGCAAGGCGAAAGGTCGTTTTGTCCACGATGATGCAGGAAAAGGTAATCAATCAAAGTGAATATGAACAAGCGCTACATGAGGAAATAACTTGCAAACAGCGCACAAGCGATGGCACCACTTACGCCTCTATGGCCATTGCCGAGGCTTGCAAATTGCTGAATATAAAGGAAAGCAAGCTGTGCGAATCCAACTACGTAATTGAAACTTATTGCAACGCCGCCGCCCAAAAGTTAATGGAAAACGTAGCAAAAAAGCACGCGGTAACGTGCAACGACGGTTCGGAAGCGAATTTCACTTCGGTACTTTGCAACAATTACGGCGGTGTGCAAGCATTTTGGGCAAAAGGCGAAAAGTGCGCTTCGCGGCAAGTGGGTAGCATTTTGAAGCCCATTGCCGTATACACGCCTGCCCTATGCGAAAACTTGATTTGCCCTGCATCCCCTGTGCTGGACGAAGAAACGAATTTCAACGGATACAAGCCCTGCAACGCAGGCAAGTACTACGGGTGGACTACTGTCAAAAATTCGGTAGTCAAGAGCCTGAACGTACCTGCAGTTAAAACGCTCAACATGATGACGTTGCCGGTTTGCGAAAAATATTTGAACAAATTGGGATTTGAAGGTCGGCAAGACATGTCCGTAGCGCTCGGAAACGTAAAAGGCGGAATGGATGCGCTTGATGTTGCAAAATGCTATTGCACGCTTGCAAACGGCGGATTGGCAAACGACGCTTCCTTTGTTAGCCGAATAACAAAAAACGGAAAGGAAGTCTATTCAAGAAAAATACAAAACAAAAGAGTTTTCGACGAGCAATCGACCTATTTGATGACTGATATGCTTGCAAGCACGGCAAAAATGGGAACGGCAAAAAAATTGCGTGGCTTAAACTGCGCCATTGCGGCAAAAACGGGTACGGTAGGTAATGCAAAAGGCAACAGCGACGCCATTGTTGCAGGATACACCCCCTGCCGAACCTTCGTTGCGTGGTATTTTGGAAAACTGCCAAACGAAATTAACGGCGGTTCGGCACCTTGCGAATTCGCACTCGACTATTTAGGCAATTTTGACGACGAAATAGGAGAATTTTCGGAACCAAGCGGCATTGTAAGGTGTACAATCGACCAAAAAGCACTGACAAAGGAGCAAAAATTGATTTACAATCCCGCAGGCGATGCATTTCTGTTCTCAAGTAAAAACGTCCCCATTACCAAAAGCGAAAAATACTGCAACTTGACCATAACAAGATACGACGAATACGTCAAAATAAAGCTTCCGCCTGCCATGGAAAACTGCAAATGGGTACTATACAAAAATTCATCGGGGCAATACTGCGAAATTTGCACCAACTACGGTTTTTCAGTCCAATTGGCGGACGACTCCGTCTACAAAGCAAAATTGTACGACTCAAAGGGTAAAATTATCGGTTCCACAACGGAAAAAAGCGGACTTGATGCCGACAACGAAGTCGTGTCCGCCATCGAATTTTGGCAGTAGATAAAAAAGCGCCATCGCCCGAAATGCACTTCAAAAGTATCTAAACTTTCGGGTTCACTTCAGTCACGACAAGCGCTTTTTTGATGAGCAAAAAATAGCCGCAAATGGGCGCGGCATCAAATTTCCTTCAAATATTCGTAAGTTGCAAGCTTTTCCAGCAGCTCCTTGTACCTCGGCAAATAGTTAGAAACGACGTTCCAAAATGCATCTCCGTGCCCAACCTGCACAAAGTGAGCAAAAGAGTGAACGATAAGGTATCGTTGCAATATCGGAGGCAATTGTACAGCCCTAAAATCAATAATAATGCGCCTGCTGACTGCACTTTCGCAATTAAGCCACGAATTTTTTAGTTCCTTGTACTCGATCTTCATCGGGCACAGAGATATTGACGTTCCGTACTTGGAAATTTCACCCGACAGATATATTTCGGACATCTTTTTCGTATAGGAACGCAGGCACTTTAGCCTTTCGGCTTTGCTGTCGAAATGCTTTTCGTTAACATAAACGCAATTACCGTCGGCATACGTTTTACTTTCTTTCGTAGGCGCCACACGATATATTTGCCCGCACAGCATAAATGCCTTTCCGCAAAACATCTCTGCAATTCCAACCGCAGACGTGGGTTCGCCAACTTCGACGGCAGTTTTAGCGCATTGCACGGGCTTGCAACCGTCAACGTTACCAGTTTCGGCGACAATAGCTTGCCTTTGCGATGCTATCCAAGCGCTGTTTTCCAACAGCAACTTTTTGAGTTTAGCGTTAGGCAAGTACCTATTTGCCACAACTTCAATGCAGTTGTTTTTTACCCTAACCTCTACTGTTTTCTTTTTTGTTCGCGAAATTTTAACCAACATAGTTGGCAACATT
>CAYYTD010000035.1:9644-11448 GCA_964474475.1 uncultured Oscillospiraceae bacterium
AAAGTTATGCCAAATAGAGCTGAAATTTGAAAATAATTGCCATTTTTCAAAAAATCTGTCATACTATGCGTAAAATAGTATTCTAAATAATTGACGAAATCAGAATAGTATAGTACAATAACGGCATAAAACTAAGGAGGTTTACGCATATGGGTGGCGATTTCACTTTTTTGAAAGGCAACGTCGAAACCATCATTTTATGCTCGCTTTACAATCAAGACAAGTACGGCTACGAGATTGCTAAAGACATCAAGGATAAAACCGAAAACAAATACGAAATCAAGCAGCCTACGCTCTACTCTTACCTCAAGCGGCTCGAAGAAGACAATCTCATCACATCCTATTGGGGCGCTGAGTCTAACGGCGGACGTAGACGTTACTACAAACTTACCGAAAAGGGACGCGACAGCTGCAAACAGTTCATTTCCGAGTGGGAATACCAGCGTGATTTGCTTGGCAACCTTGTAGACGGCACAGGGGCGGAAGTTTCCGAAATGTCGCAAGAGGACGCCACTTCTTTGCTGGGAAGAAAATCTCAAACCACAAGGCGCAAGCCGGGCAAAAACAAAATGCAAGAACAGGACGAAATCGCTCGTCGCCTTGCCGAGTTGGAAGCAGCAAGCGCTCCCGAACATCCTGAACCCGTTCAAAACGCAACCACCGCCGAAGAGCCACAGCAAAGCGCTGCAAATCAAGCACAATCTCAAGTTGCTGCCACCGTTGCAACAGCTCCACATGAGCAGCAAACGCCCGTTGCCGAGCAATCTGCCCCATCCGAAGAAGAATTGCAAGCCGCCAAGGCAAAGTTCAACGTAAAGCAGGATAACGCCGACGACTTTATCCAAGACTTTGACCAGCTTGCACTCGATTTTGCCGATTCCCAAACCAAAACGGAAGGCTCTGGGGAAAACTATCAGCACGTTTTGATGGGTGTTTTGGGCGATCAGCTTGAAGACATGCAACAGTACAGCCGCAATGCGGATATCGAATCGCCGCAAAGCGTTCAATACACTGAGCACCCTGCCGCCATCGAAGACGTTGCAGATGCGCTTGCCAAGAGCGGCATCAGAATGCGCATTTACAACCACGCCGCCGCAACTTACAAGCCCAAAACTTTAATGCCCCACGCAAAAGTGCTTTGCCAAACGGCTTGGTGGACTTACCTCATCGCACTAACCTATTTCGGAATTTTAGCGCTTGTATCCATCTCGGCAAACAACTGGAAGCCCTTCATCATCACTTTCAGCGTGCTACTCGTTGCACCTTTGGCATTTTCCATTTACGCCATCAGCAATCCCGGGCGTAAAGAAAAGCCAAATTTCTCCTTCAAATTAGCCATAGCAATAGCAGGCACCATTGCCGCAATAGTAATTCTGCTGTTCGTTAGCATCAACATTTTGAGCCACATCGAACTCAGCGATTTCTCAAAGGTTTCCGTCAACATTTTAATTCCCGTCGGAATTGCTCTGTTACTCCCCACCTACGTATTGATCTACAACTATTACTACACGCGCTATTAAGCCGCAAATGCTACCAATCGGTGCAACAACTATTGACCAAACAGATATTTTACTGTAAAACAAAAGGACTTTGCCAAACCAGCAAGGTCCTTTTTATATTCCCCTTTACGTATGTTCTTTTTGCATTAACTATTTTCGTTGATTTTTCCGTCATCGTGGATTTTTTTAACTTGCAAACGAGCATTTAGTTTGATTTCTCTTCACCACGCCCTACCCAACACATGTTTATTTTTACAAAAGAAAAAACCCTGTTCTACAAAATTACTTGTAAAACAAGGCTTGGC
>CAYYTD010000036.1:0-11376 GCA_964474475.1 uncultured Oscillospiraceae bacterium
TCCGCCTCAACAAAAGCTCCCTTTAGCGTATTCCAAATACCATTGCAAAGAAATAATCACCTACACGGCAAAAAATTCACTTACAAATGCAACTCACACACCGTTCGTTGAGCAAAAAAATAAGCCGCCCTTGCACAAAGCAAAGGCGACTTGATTCGTAATTTTACAAAGCGTTGAGCTGAGCAAGCATTTCGTCTACGTCCACCCCGTGAACGGCAGCGGCTTCGGCTACGGTTTCTTGGTGAGCAAGAAGGCAATGAATGCAACCCATTCCGTAACTGCCAAATACTTGAGCGGCTTCCGGCTTAACTTGCAAAACGTCTACAATACGCATATCCTTGGTTATCATATCGCACTACTCCTTTTTAGTTTGAATTTGAGCTTATTTGCCCGTTTACGATTGAATTTTACTACATTGCAGCAATTTTGACAAGCAATAAACGCTCCATGTTGCAAACTATTATTGCCACGCTTGCCCCTTTTTACGCCAAACCCTTGTACTTGCCACCCACGTTTACTTTTCGTAGGGGTCAAATACTTCCGATGCATCGGGCGTGCGCTTTTCTTCTTGGCTTTGATCGGCTTGCTTGCCGTCAGCTTCCGCGGCAGAAATTCCGTGGCACTTCAACAACTCTGCGTAAAACTCCGCATCGGCGGCACTCATGTAAGGTGCAAGGAAAATGGAACCTATTCCGCCCGTAAGTGCTGCCAGCAAAATCCACCCGATAAAAGACAAACGCAACTTGAAGAACTTCCACTTGTAACCGTTCATCAATTCTTTGCTACGTTCCAGCGCTTCGGATGCGGTGAGATTCGGATTGTCCTCACGCACATAGTACGCCATTGACGTTGCAAGTGTATAAATTATTCCGGGAACCCACAGCAGTAGCGCCCACAGGAAGGTAAACAACATTTGGAAAAAGCACAAAGCTAAATTCTTTACGTAATCGTTAAATCCGCTAAATACCATTTCCAAATTGTGCTTTTCGTCCCTTTGTTGAGCGACGTAAAACTTTGCCATGCCGGCACTTGTAGCGCCAAACGTAAATATTCCGCCAATGCTGCCCACGATTGAGCCGATTACGGAAACGCCCAAACTATTTGAATAGTTTGTTCCCTTCGACAGCCTATCCCAAGCACGCTTGCGCAATTCTTTGCAAGAAACTTCCATTTCCATATGATTTCTCCTCGTTTTCTTCGTTTTAGCAATTATTCGCCACGCGCCACGTTTGTTGCAATCCGTTGCAATTTGCACGGTTTTTACGTGCGCCGACGATTTTTTGCTTAATCGTATTGTATCACCGCCACGTCGATTTATCAATAGTTTTAGTGCAAAAGCTTGAATATTGCCGATAGTTAATTCACGTTTGCTCTTAACCGTGCCGACAAAAGTGCCAACGCACGCCCAATTATCACGCGAGTTGCAAAGCCATGCGGCAATTGCAATCATTCAGCCACAATTGCATTAACTGCGCTGCAAATTGTAATAATTACACATCCGCGCGACTTGTTTCACGTCGATGCGATTTTTTTCATACACAGGCTCCGTCAAAAAATACAAACCCCGTCACAGCCGTTCTCTTGCAAAGCCTTGTACTTGCAGCCACCAATATTTACTTTTCTCCGTCGGGCTTGGCGTATTTTCGTCCCTTGCCCTCCTTTATTATCATGCGGCTGCGCCCAATGCAAAAGGAATCTTTCGGCACGTTGCGTTCTACTACCGTTCCGCACGCCACGTAACAGCCGTCGCCTATTTCCACAGGTGCCACAAGGCAGCTATTGCAGCCGACAAAACAGCCCTTGCCCACCTTGCTGCGGTGCTTGCAAGTTCCGTCGTAATTGACGAAAATAACTCCGCAACCTACGTTGGTTCCGTCGCCTATTTCCGCATCGCCCACGTACGCCAAATGGCTTGCCTTTACCCCATTGCCCAGCAGCGAATTTTTAACTTCAACGTAGTTGCCTATTCTGCAACAATTGCCTATTGCGGAGTTTTGCCTCACGTGTGCGTTGGGCCCCACGGTGCAATTTGCGCCGATAACGCTATCCGTTACATGGCTTGCCTTGACCACAGTGTTTTCGCCCACGTCGGCATTAACCAAGTAGCTAAAACTCTCCACCACGCACCCATCGTGCAACACGCTGTTACCCTTTACCACCGCAAAGGGCTCAATCGTTACGTTTTTACCCACTGTTACGGTACTTTCCACCAAACTCTTCATCTGCCCCTCCGCAATATTATACGCTTACACCCAGATATTTATTTTGCTGCCAAAGGTGACAAAATCGTTCCATTGCATCTCACGCACTTGCCGCAAGCGGAAGGTTTGCCGCATTTGCACAAGTTATTTTTATGCACACTATCGTCATGTCGTCGGCAGGTTTGTTGTTGCAACGCCTTTTTGCCTTGGCAAGCAGGCTATCGGCAATGCTTTGCGGCGAAGTAAGGGTAATTTCGGCAAAGGCCGCGGCAACGGCGGTAGAACTGCCAAAGCAATCGCTAACCCCGTCGGACATCAACACTATCACATCCCCTTCTCGTAAGGCTTTTTTGGTCACCGAGGGAGTCATTTCTTCCAAAACGCCAAGCGGCAAACTGCTGCCGCTAACTATTTCTACCTCTCCGCAACTCTTTACAAGCCCTATCGACGCGCCCAGCTTGATAAAATCCGCCAAACCGTTGTACACGTCAAAAGCCACGATGTCCACAGCGCAAAAGGTTTCGTTGCCGCTGCCCGAAAGCAACCTGTTAACGCACGAAAGTATCACGTCGTTGTCGAACCCTGCACGATAAAAACTTTCCACCAAGCTTATTGCCGTGCCACTCATTTTTTCCGCTTTTGCTCCGCTACCCATGCCGTCGCACAGCGTAACGATGCACTTGCCGTTGTCCGTGCCGATAACGGAATGGGTGTCGCCCGAAGCGTCGCTACCATCTTTGCTCACCGCCGCCACGCCAAATTTAACTTCAAAGCGCGGCATAACCTTCATCACCACGTTAATCCAAGCGGCACTTTCGGTATTTTCAATTTTGTCGAGAACCATGTTTTGACGAGTCAACTGAGAAGTTACTTTCACAAGGGTATCTGCGTTGTAGTCTTTGCTCGACACCGTTGCCACCACCGTTAGCACGCCTGCTTGTTGCATGATGGTTGCGCCCACGCACATAACGTTGTGAAACACCAACCTGTCAATCAATTCTCGTTCCTTGTCCGTATCGTAATTTACCCTGCTTTTGCAATCGGTAGCCAGCCTTAACAGCAAGTCGGATACGCCACCCATTTGCTCCCCCAAGAGCAGTTTACTGCTGTCCGCCTGCTCCGCCCTACCTTTGTACTGGCAGTACAACGTTGCTTGCGTGTTCACAGCGGAAATTATCGACGAAATTCTGTCGCAACGCACCGAAAGAGTTTGCGGCACGTCCAAAATGGAACACCGTCCGCGCCTGACCGCACAGGACGAAAGGGCAAGTAATCCTGCCTCCGTATTGCGCACATCCTGCCGCCAGCACTTCGAGCGCGACGAGCAATCGGCACACACCGTTTCGGAGCATTGTTTTACGATAGCGCTTTGCGCTTGCTCCGGCGAAACGGTACCTGCGGACATTGAAAAAAAGGCGTTTTTCATGGACAAAAATATATCCGACAGCCTGTACAGCCTTCGCGAAATACTCGCGCCTATTTTGCCTGCAACGCTTTTGTTTAGGTAGCTGCGCGCATTGCCGCCGTAGTAATCGGCAAGGTATTTATACACGGAATTGGGTATCACCACGAATATCAACGTAGATACCACCGTGGGGGCAAAAACTAACGTGGTAAAACTTCCGTGCAAACCCCAAAAGTAGGACATAATAACGTCCACCGCAACCACCGCCAACGCACCCACGAATCTGTTAATTTGGCACAACCCCACCGCAGCAACGCCGCTAAGAACCGCGCAGGCAAAGGCATCGTAAGCGCCCGTGGCAAACACGTTGCCTAATCCTATTAAGGAAGCCGCCATCAAGGTGGTATTTGCGCCAAAAACTACGCTGCAACAAAGTACGGCAAAGGGGATAATTAAATAAATCAGTTCCATTCCCCACACGGTAATTTTGGACACGCAAAAACTGCACACCACGGCAAATAAGGCAATGCACACAAGCTCGTCCGTGGCAGGGCGGTAATTTAAACCCCTGTCGAACACGGCTCGAAAGGCGTACACCGACACATAAGAAAAGGCAATGCCGCTTGCCACGTACAAAACCTTGTCAAATAGGTCAAAGTAATTCGTAAAGTCGTACACAAGGTAAAACACGTTGGCAAGGCACAAATATAATAGCAAATAGTATTTGCCTATTTTGCGTTTGATCAGCTTGTGAAAGCCCACTGCAAGCAGCACCACACCCACCCTAACGGCGCAATGCAAAAGGGCATCTACCCCGTGCAAAGCCGCACTTGCAACAGTAATAAGCGCAAGAAATATCGGCGATGCAATGTACGTGCCGCCCACAAACAAGCCAAAGGCAAGTTCTCCGCCAAAAACCCCTTGCGAAGTAACGCTCAACGCCACAAAGGTAACGAAAAACCACACCGTTTTGGCAGTTAACTTCTTTTTCATATCCGCCTCCCAACACAAACAGAGCGGCACAAAATATTTTTCGCCCTCCGTCGTCAAGTAAAACTCATCTTATCCTTTTTATCAAATCGAATTTTACATATTTTAGACAAAAGCTGTTTGTTTTTGAATAATTTCACCTTGTAACGATCAAAGCCGAATGAGCTTAGCCTATGGCGCCCCGCAACGCATGGTCAAGCGGAAAAAAGGAGCAAAAAAGACAAAAGAAAATGCGAATAAAAAATGCAGATAGCAACGTTCCGCAAGTAACGAAGTTCGGCAAGTGACAGCTGTTTATCCGGTGCCGCAGTTGCGGTTTTGAAAAACGCTTTAGTGAATACAATAGGGGTATGAACGTCGTGTGGTCAATTTGCGTAATAATATGTTTTACCCTTTTAACCGTGTCTTCGCCAAATGCGGCAATGGCAGTTGCCTTAAACTCGGCATCGCAAGCAGTTAGCTACGCAGTGCAGCTAATTTCCGTCTACGCACTGTGGCTGGGCATCTTTGAAATTGCCGAAAGGTGCAACGCCGTAAATTTGCTTGCAAAAGCCTTTGGCAAAATAAACGGTTTTTTGTACGGAGCCATCACTCCGCAAGCGGCAAAATACGTATCGCTAAACATGGCATCAAATCTTCTCGGCATAGGCAACGCGGCAACGCCGTCGGCAATAGAGGCAATAAAACTGACGGAAAATTCCGAAACGTTGTCGCGTAGCGGCGCAATGCTATTCGTGCTTAACGCAAGCGGAGTGCAACTTGTGCCAACCACAATAATCGGGTTGCGCGCAAGTGTCGGCTCGGCAAATCCCTCTTCCATATTGCTGCCCACTCTAATCGTCACCGCCGTCACTGCCGTCATCGGCGTTTTTCTTGTAAACTTGGCATACGGAAGGGCGCCCAAATGAACTACGTCGTTCCCGTCCTCATCGTTGCCGTTTTAACCTGGGGGTTTGTCAACAAAACCAACGTCTACGACGGCTTTGTGTGCGGCGCAAAGGGCGCAATAGATTTGTCCAAATCCATTTTTCCTTACCTGTTTGCCATGTTCGTAATGATCAACGCCCTAAAGGAAAGCGGCGCAAGCGCATGGCTTACCAAAGTGCTTTCGCCCGCCTTCTCTTTGCTGGGCATCCCCACCGAGTTGGTTGAACTAACGCTGTTACGCCCCTTTTCCGGAAGCGGAAGCTTGGCAATTCTCTCCGACGTGTACGCGCATTACGGCACGGATAGCTACGTGGGGAGAGCCGCATCTGTAGTTGCAGGAAGCAGCGAAACGGTGTTTTACGTTGCATCGGTGTATTTTTCGCAAACGAAGGTTAAGAAAATCGGCGTTGCCGTCGCCATTGCGCTGTTTTGCAATCTGCTCGGATGCGTTCTTTCCTGCGCCTTGTGCAAAATTCTTTAATGGTTGCCACCGTTCCTTTGCCGCCAAACGCCCCTTTGCCCGCTTGTTTAACGAATTTGCCCTGCCCGAAGTATTCGCGCCACCATTTCTCACCCCTGTTTGAGCCTTTTTCCATCTGCAATAGCCGCATTACAACGCCACCGTTGCCAAACCACTGCAAAAACGGCGGTTATTTGTCTTCTTTGGTTTACAAATGCGCCAATGATTGTTATAATAATCTGTAAAGGTACAAGCTTTCACGCTCGGCAACGCTTTGCCAAGGCAATTTGCGCAACATTTTGCGGCAAATTTGTCAAACTGCGCGTCTGACGACGGCTCTTTCGGGCTTTATACAAAACGGAATCAAACGGCCTCATTTGCCGCTTGAAACAGGAGGTATCATGAACAAAAAAACTTACTACATCACCACGCCAATTTATTACAGTAGCGGAAATTTCCACATCGGGCATTGCTACACCACCGTCATTTGCGACGCTATTGCTCGTTTCAAAAGAATGGACGGCTACGACGTGTTTTACTTGACGGGTACGGACGAACACGGGCAAAAGGTGCAGCAAAAGGCACAAAAAGCAGGTGTAACTCCGCAAAAATTCGTGGACGATTTGTACGATCAAATCGTGCGTTTGTGGAAAACGTTGAATATTTCTTACGACAAGTTTATTCGCACCACCGACGACTATCACGAAAAAACCGTGCAAAAGATATACGAAAAACTTCTTGCATCCGGGGATATTTACAAATCCAGCTACGAGGGTTGGTACTGCACACCCTGCGAAAGCTTTTGGACGGAAAGCCAGCTCGTCGACGGAAAGTGCCCCGATTGCGGCAGGGAAGTCAGGCTAGAAAAGGAAGAAAGTTACTTTTTCCGTTTGAGCAAGTATCAAGATAGGCTCATTGAGTTTTACGAACAAAATCCCGAGTTCATCTCGCCCAAGTCCCGAATGAACGAAATGGTCAATAACTTCATCAAGCCGGGGCTCAAAGATTTGTGTATATCCCGCACCACCTTCGATTGGGGCGTAAAATTACCCTTCGACCCCAAGCACGTGGCGTACGTGTGGGTAGATGCACTTTCCAACTACATTTCCGCACTGGGGTATTTGCAAGAAGATCATTCCGCCTTCGACAAGTTTTGGCCTGCCGATTTGCACATGGTGGGCAAGGAAATCGTTCGTTTCCACACCATCATTTGGCCTGCATTGCTCATGGCGTTAGATCTGCCCCTTCCCAAAAAGGTTTACGGTCACGGCTGGCTGCTGATGGGCGACCAAAAAATGGGCAAATCGCTCGGCAACGGAGTCGATCCCTTCTTCCTTGCCGATCGCTACGGCGCGGATGCCGTAAGGTACTTTTTGCTTAGAGAAATTCCCTTCGGCAGCGACGGCAACTACTCCGCCGAAGCCCTAATTACCCGCACCAACAACGATCTCGTCAACGACTTGGGTAACCTCGTCAGCCGCACCACCGCCATGGTGGGGCAGTATTTCGACGGAACGGTGCCTGCCGCAACGGAATATACCGACTTGGACCGCGAACTTGAAGATTTGTGCCTTGCCGCACTAGAAAAAACTCGTCGCCACATGGACGAATTGTCCGCACCGGATGCCCTTGCAGGCATTTTCAAAATAGTGCAGCGCGCAAATAAGTATATAGACGAAACTACGCCGTGGGTGTTGAACAAACAAGGAGACAAAGCGCGCCTTGCAACGGTAATGAACGTGCTTTGCGAATGCATTCGCTTTGCCGCAACGCTGCTCACCCCCTTCATCCCCACCACCTCTCAACGCATTTTTAGCAAGTTCGACATGCCCGCCCCCACAAGCTTTGACGAGCTTTCAAGTTTCGGCACGGCACTCGTAGGCAAAAAGGTAAACAAGGGCGAAAATCTCTTCAATCGCATCGACGTTGCCAAAGAGCTTGCCGAACTGCAAAAGGCAGACGAAGCCAAGGCGCAAAAGGAAAGCCAAGCAAAGCCTGCCGAAGACCTTGTGGACATTGCCGACTTTGCCAAAATCAAGCTTTGCACGGCAAAAGTGCTCTCTTGCGAAAAGGTTGCCAAGTCGGACAAGCTGCTTGTGTTCAAACTGCAAGTGGGCAATGAGGTTCGTCAGGTAGTAAGCGGCATTGCCCAACACTACTCGCCGGAATACATGATAGGCAAAACAGTAGTGCTCGTCAAAAATCTCAAACCTGCCAAAATTCGCGGAGTGGAAAGCAACGGCATGATCCTTTGCGCCGCCGACGACAAATCCGTGGTGTTCGTCACCCCCGAAAAGGAAATTGGTGACGGCAAGGAAGTCCGCTAATGATCGACACCCACCTTCATTTGGACGACGACGCCTTTAGCGGACAGGTGCCGCAAATAATCGAGCGATTCGACCAAGCAGGTATCGACTTTGTAATCAACAACAGCGCCGATTACAACGGCATGGTTGCATCGTTCCGTCTGGCACAGGCTTACGATAAAGTTTTTGCCACCGTGGGCATGCATCCCCACACCGCTAAAGATTTCGACGAACGCTTCGTTCAAACCATGGCGCAATTTTCCACCCATCCCAAGGTTGTTGCCGTGGGAGAAATCGGGCTGGATTACCACTACGACCTTTCGGACAGGCAAACCCAACGGGACGTTTTTGCTCGGCAGTTAGAGCTTGCCGACAAATTCCGCCTGCCCGTCACCTTGCACGTTAGAGAGGCTTACCAAGATGCGCTTGATGTGCTAACCGCACAACACAAGTACCTTAATAGCGGCGTTTTGTGGCACTGTTACAGCGGAAGTGAAGACTTTGCCAAGCGGCTGGTAAAACTGGGGCACTACTTTGCCTTTGGTGGCGCCATTACCTTCAAAAATGCTAAAAAGGAGGGCGTTATTGCCGCCATTCCAACGGATAGGGTTTTGTGCGAAACGGACAGCCCTTACATGGCTCCCGTCCCCGTGCGCGGCACCACAAACACCCCCTTCAACATTCCGCTCATCACCCAAAAGCTTGCCGAAGTCTACGGCATCACTCGGCAACAAATGGAAGAGATAATTTTGCAAAATTGCCTCAACCTCTTTCCTAAAATTGCCAAGTACTTTAACTTGCAATAATCACCTTGCCGCAAGGCACAATTAGCATTATGGATAACTACGTATACACAATAGCCAACAAACTTTACATCAACCTAACCAACCGTTGCAGCAATAATTGCGATTTTTGCATACGCCACGGCTGTGACGGCATGCAAAACACCAAGCTGTGGATAGCCGAAGAGCCTTGCGCCGAAGACGTAATTACTCAACTGCCGCAAAATTTGGACGACTTCGACCAAGAAGTTGTGTTTTGCGGCTTTGGCGAACCCACTTACAACCTTGAAGCGCTCGACGAAGTGGCAAGCTACCTTCACTGCGTAGACAAAACCACTCGCATCAACACCAACGGTCAAGCCAACCTCATTCACAATGCCGACGTAACGGAACTCATCGTTACCTCCTGCGACGTAATCAACGTGTCCCTCAACGAGTGCACCGCCGCCAAGTACCAACAGCACTGCCAAAGCGTTTTTGGCGAAAAAGCCTTCAACGCCCTGTTAGATTTTGCCAAGCTGTGCAAGCAAAAGGGCGGCAACGTCGTCTTTTCCGTAGTGGACAGCATCGGCGCGCAAGACGTTGCCGACTGTCAAAAGCTTGCCGACAAGCTCGGCATTCCCCTGCGCATCCGCCCCAAAGAGTAAACTTTGGCGAGATTGCAACACAAAACTTAATTGCACTCACCACACTACTTAAAGCAAAATTGTTTTACGAAAATAAAAATGCATTACTCAAAGCATAATTGCACTAAAAAAGAGCACCGAGATTTATCTCGATGCTCGATTTTTTTAGCTTACAAAGCCGATGTTGTTATTCTTACATGGCAACAGACGAAATAAGCATGCCGTCTTTGTCGTAAGCCGATACGCTTATCAACGTGGCAGATTGTTCCTTACCCTCAAGGCTAAGTCCTTCTCCGATTACCACGTAGTAGGTCTTGCCCCCCAAAGTATATGTTGCATTTTCTTCCAATTTGCCTTCTGTTCCGCCTGTATGAGCGGCAATCCATTCCTTGTCTACAAAGGTCAAATTTTGAATCGTAGAGGTGTACGTTTCTGCATCCGTTGCAGCAATCGTTTGCGTTGCAAAGAACCTGTTTGTTCCTTGAACAACGCCGTTTTCTATCCACGTTACGTACAAACCGATCGATACGACGTAAGATTTTACGTTGAGATGTTTAGATTTCGTAAAAGTCAACGTTCCATCTGTGTTCTTTGTCAACTTAATTGTATCGTTGGAGCCTTGAACAAATCCGGTGCTAAATTGACTATCGATACTAACTATTTGACCATCAACGGTTACGGATTCAATACGGGATTTGGTATCGGGCACCGCAACAAAACAGTTAGCAACGTATTTACCGTCAGAAAGCGTCGCTCTAATTTCGCCGTAATTGTTGCAATTTGTAATTACTAACTTTATGCCTGACGACATCGGATTAGCTAAAAACATAGAAGCCTTTCCTGTCGTTAATTTACCATAATTGTTGCAGTTTTCAAAAGTAATTGTTTGATTATTTGTTATTGTTGGTTGACCTACAAAAACAGCATTATACGCAGCTGCATCGCCGGCAGAACTTATCTCCGCGTAGTTATCACAATCTCGTGCCACAAAGTCCCCAACTGTATGCGCCGACAAAACGCCTTGGTTACCACCGCCCCAAATAATCGTTCCGTAAGTATCTACGTTGATAAAAGTAGAATAATCTGCCCGCACAGTAAACATATCATCATCTACAATATCGATATTCAAAAACGTACTGCGCGTAACATGACTAAACAGACGAGCAGATTCCTTAACTTTATAACTCAGTTTATGCCCTTGCCCATCCAAAGAAATGTCCTTTACTTCTGTTGGAATAATCGACCAGTTATTAATATCTTCATCAACAAACGTCAAGTCTGCAATCACATTGTAGTATTTCTTACTGTTAAGTGAGCCATTCTCAATACTCTTGAATTGAGCTACTGTTTCAATAAGGTAAGGAGCTGCTTCCGTGCCCAAGCCACCTGCAAATTTGGTAGATGGAGTCGACGTCATAACCTTTTCTTCGCTCAAGCCTTCAACCTTGGTTTTAAGTGCGCCTGCAACGGACGAATCGGTTGCGCCGACGCCGCCAACGCTGCTGCCGCTTTCTACCTTAACTTTTACGTCGTTAATATTACTTGAAGTAATAAGCACGCTGCCAACATTACCTTTGTTTTCTACAACAACTCTGCCCTTGCCAAGCTTAATTTCGTTTACGGTGCCGTGTTCGTGGTAGGATTCACCTGCAATTGCCGTTACAGTTACGATGGATGCT
>CAYYTD010000037.1:0-11333 GCA_964474475.1 uncultured Oscillospiraceae bacterium
GCGACAAAATAGACCAAAACATCGTCAACAAAATTAAAAACGGCTTCACTGGGCTCACTTGCACACGGCAGGACGGTTCGCAGTACACGGCGGACATGATCGATTACCTTGTGCCTTACATGTACGGCACGCTGGGCATTTTGTACAATCGTGCCGAGTTTGAAAGGCTTGGCATCACGGCGGAGAAGATGAACCAAGCCAATTGGGGCATTTTGTTCAACGACAGCGGCGAAAGGGACGAGGAGGGCAACGTCATTCCCTTGTCCGACGAGCTTACCGGCTCCATTTTGATGAAGGACAGCATTCGCGACAGCTACGCCGCCACCGTTTTCTACTTGGTAGAAAGCGGCAAGATGGAGGGCAAACGCACCTCCGACGGCAGACTGTACACCGAGCTTTCCGCTGCCGAACTCATCAACTGCGTGGACGACAATACCATCGAGGCGTGCAAAGAGGCACTCACCGAGCAAAAGTCGCAGCTGTTCGGCTACGAAGTAGACTTTGGCAAGGACGACCTTCTCAAGGGTAACGCCATGGTAGACCTTGCTTGGAGCGGCGACGCCATGTACGCCGTGGAAGAAAGCTGGAACGACTCTCTCAACGACGGCGAAGGGGGCTACGAACTGGGCTATTACGTTCCCCACACTTACGGCAACATTTGGTTCGACGGCTGGATCGTTCCCACGTCCTACAATCCTCAACACTCCCTTGCAATTAAGCTGTTTATCAACTTCCTCAACAGTCCCCGTGTTTCGGCGGCAAACATGTACGAAATCGGCTATTCTTCCGCGCTGGATCCCACGGCGGTCGAAAACGACCTTGACGCCCGTGCAACGCTCACACAACTGTACTTCGTCAACGCTCTGCAGTACTATCGGTTTTCGGATGAGGAGCTGGAAGAAAACGATGGCGAATACGCCTACGACTGCTGGGAAGACTTTGCCGACGAATTTT
This sequence comes from uncultured Oscillospiraceae bacterium, assembly GCA_964474475.1. Lineage (GTDB taxonomy): Bacteria > Bacillota > Clostridia > Christensenellales > CAG-314 > Fimimonas. The sequence goes on from CAYYTD010000037.1 coordinate 955, forward strand.
TCCGCTACGTCGATTCCACCGACAACAGCAACTGGCGGTATCCCTTCATTTCGGCACAGGCAAATGCAACTAATGCGCGCAATATCGACACGCTCGGCATGATGCAGGACTTCGGCGCACAAAACAAAGCGGTAGTTACCATGTGGAACTACGCCCGCTCGGCAGGAGTTTCCGCCCTTCCGGCTTTCGGTTGGTTCCTTTTGTTCTTGGCACTGGCAGTGGGCGTGGTACTTGCAATAGTGGCAATCAAGCGCCACAACGAAAAAACCGTCGTCCTTTCTCGCAAAGAATAGTTTTTCCGTTTGGTATCTTAAAATTGGGTTTTTGATTCGTTGCCTTTAATATTAGATTTTCCGTTTCACGTATTGCAAAGGGCAAGTTTCTTCCATTGCCCTTGCCCAAGCTATTTTACGTAGCCGCAAAGGGTGCAAGTGGCGGCTCAACCTAACTTTATAGTTGCAACAGAGTAGCATTTTATTGCAAAAATGCTTGTGGACATTGCATATTTAATAAAAACTTTATGCAAAACGTTGAAAAACTTCACATTATATGCTAAAATTAACGGTGGCGAAGGTACGCTGCCGTTATTTTTGTAGGCAAACGCCTTTGCAGTCAGACAAAAGCAAATTTAGTTTTTTTGCAAGCTCGTGCTTGCTTAACCATATCAAATTAGAGGTGTTTCATGAATATAATTCCGCAACCGCTCAAAACGGTCAAGCTCAACGGTTGCTTTACCATCGATGCCGACGTAGTAGTGTATTGCCACGCCGAGTACGCCGATGAAGTTCGTGTTTTCACAAATTTTGTTTCGTCAACTTGCGGTTTTCAACTGCAAGTTACGCAAAACATCGAAGAAGCACAAATTATTTTTAACCACAACGCGCGTTGCCTGCCCAATCAGTACCTAATCATGATTAACGAAGGGTTGGCAACCATCACCGCTTACGACAAAGTTTCCTGCTTTTACGCCGTGCAAACTTTGCTTGGCATTTCCGTTTACAGCAAGGCAACCAACACGTTGTCCCTTGCCAACTGCTACGTCGAAGACTGCCCCAAGTTTGCCTATCGCGGGTTGATGGTGGACCTTTGCCGCCACTTTTTCCCGCTGGAAACGTTGCTCAAAGTGGTGGACGAAATGGCGCGCGTCAAGCTCAACAAACTGCATTTGCACCTTTCGGACGACCAAGGTTTCCGCGTGGAAATTTCCAAGTATCCTTTGCTCAATTCCGTTGGCAGCGTTCGCGGCGGTTCGGAGGTTATTCGCAACGGCGAAAGGTTTGTGGACGACCAAGTTCATCAAGGCTACCTCACCAAGCAGGACGTCGCTCGCCTTGTATCTTACGCGGCGGAGCGCAAAATTGAGGTCATTCCCGAGCTGTCTTTGCCGGGGCGCGTGCTTGCCATGCTTGCCGCCTATCCGCAGTATAGTTGCGTAGGGCAAATTGCCGAAGTTCGCAAAAAGTGGACCCCTGCCAAGGACGTTTTGTGCGTGGGCAACGACGAAACTCTCCCCTTCGTGTGCGACGTTTTGGACGAAATCACGCAAATGTTCCCCTCGCCCGTAGTTCATTTGGGCGGCAACGACGTCCCTCAGGACAGGTGGTGCAACTGCAAGGCGTGTTTGCAAAAGATGTCCGACTTGCACCTTGACGGTTTTGAAGATTTGCACCGTCACTTTGTGGAGCAAGTTCGCCTGCATTTGCAAGAAAAGGGCAAAAGGGTTGTGTGCTGGGAAGATGAAATCGACGGCGCCGACGGCAGCGTAATTTGCCAATGCATGCGTTCGCGCAATAGGGCAGTTGCTCAGGCCAACAAGGGGCGCAAGGTCATCTTGTCCCCCTCTTCTCACTTCAACTTCGGTTGGCCCTATTCTCGCGTTCCGCTAGAAAAAACTCGTGCCTTCAAGCCTCTCAAAGGGGTAAAGAAGGGCGCAACGGACAACGTTTTGGGCGTGGAAGGCCTGCTGTGGACGGAGTACGTGGAAAGTGAAGAAAAACTGTTCTTCCAGCTTTTGCCCCGCATCAACGCCCTTGCGGAAGTGGCTTGGGGGTACAAAGGCGTTCACTTTGCCGACAAGTGCAAGCAACGCTACGCCGACTACGCACACAGGCAGCTTGCCTGCAACGACAAAGCCACTGCAAAAACCTTTTTCTTGCATAGGCATGCAGTAACCAACAAGTTTTACAAGTTCGATTCGGACGTGGAACTGCTCGGCAAGTAGTCTTTTGGCTGCAAATTGTTTTCTTTTGGTCATTATTAAATCTGCTAAATAGAGAATACTAAATCAAGCGGAAATTCCCAAATCAAAAGGAAATTTTAAAGTCAAATTTAATTTTCCAAAGGATAATACTAAATCAAATAGAGATTGCTAAATCTAACGAAAAGTATTAAATCGGCAAGTAATTAGCAAATCAAACGAAAAGTAATTGATGAAAGAAAAGCTTACTAAATCATCAAGAGCTTACTAAATCGACAAGAGATTGGTAAAACAAACGTAAGTATCAAATTAAACTAACAATACGGAGAAAACTTATGAAAAGAATAGCGGTTATGACAAGCGGTGGCGACTCTCAAGGTATGAACGCCGCAATATACGCCGTTGTAAGGTTCGGTTTAAGCAACGGTTTGGACGTTTTTGGCATTCAGCGTGGTTACGAGGGGCTCATCAACGGTGAAATAATCCCCATGGATGCCAAAAGTGTAGAAAACATCATGCATTGCGGCGGCACCGTTCTCGGCACGTCGCGCTGCCCCCAAATGAAGACGGTGCAAGGTCAGCGTTCCGCAGCGGACGTTCTCAAAAAGCACGGCATCGAGGGGCTTGTGGTCATCGGTGGCGACGGAAGTTTTCAGGGTGCCAAGGTGCTCAGCACCGATTACGGCATTCAGGTCATCGGCATTCCCGGCACTATCGACAACGACCTTGCCTACACCGATTTCACTCTCGGGTTCGACTCGGCAGTAACGGTAGTGGTTAACACCGTCAAGATGCTTCGCGACACCATGGGCTGTAACGGTCGTAGTTGCGTGGTAGAAGTTATGGGGCGCAACTGTGGCGACATTGCTTTGTATTCCGCCCTTACCAGCTCGGCAGAAGTCGTCGTCGTTCCGGAAGTCGGTTACAATCCCGACGGCGTTGCCGCTCGCCTCAGGCAAAACATTGCTCATGGCAAAACGGACAACATGATCATCGTTGCCGAAGGCGCCGTAAAGGCTCAAACGGTGTTGGACGACGTAGTTGCTCGTCTGCCCGGCATCAACATTCGTTCCATGGTGGTAGGGCACTTGCAACGCGGCGGAAATGCCACCTATCGCGACATTTATCTCGGTGTTCGCATGGGCGTGCATGCCGTCAAGTGTTTGGTAGGCGGCAAAACCAACCGTGTGGTTGGCGTCCATCAAGATAGGGTTTTCGACCAAGATATTTTGGAAGCTCTTTCTCTCACTCGTCCCTTCGATACGGACCTGTACAGCCTTGCCAACCAACTGGTCGATTCTTTCTAATTTACACAAAAATCAAGCACCGTCAAGGGGTTTACTTGGCGGTGCTTTTTGCGTTTGTTAAGTTGTTATTTGCGTGTTGAAATTGTCAAACTGCGAAAAGTATGCAACGTTTTTTGTGTTTTACACGGCGCTCGGCAATTGTTCTTGCGTTTGTAGCGTTAAGTTTTGGCTGATTCTATTTTTATGCTTTTCGTCATTGACGCAAGCGTTTAATTTTCGCCGCCAGCGCTGCCGAGTGTAAACTTTTACGCTATTGCTTTTTTTCGTTTTTTTGCGGAGGGTTGTTCAAGGCAAAGGAATTTTTTGCCGTCGGCTTTGCAAATTCGGCAGGCGGCGTGTTTGCCGGAGAATAGTGCAATGGGCAGTCCGCCGGGGGACATTATCCATTGCCCTGCAAGCACCAAATTTTTCAGTCCTTTAATTAGCCCCTTGCGCATCAATCCCTTGGATCGCGCCGTGGTAATAAAGGACATGTAGGAGCCACGGTAGGCGTTGGTGTACCTTTCGTAGGTCAAGGGCGTTGCCACGTCCAAAAGGGTAATTTCCTCTTGACCAATGCCAAAGAATTTTTCAATTTCCCCCTTCACGTGGTTGCCTATTTCCTGCTTAAAGGCTTTGTAGCTTTCCTTGTCACAACTGCGCAAGTAGTCGTAAAATTCGTCGGTGGTGGGCACTATCACCGTCATGGTGGAGCCATTTTCGTTAAGCGTGGTGTCAAATGCATGGCTACGCACGGTCACGTTGCTCACGTTGAGGCAGGCGTGGTTGTAAGGGGTAATTTCAAAGTTGATTTTGTCGTCAATAGGCTTGTTGCCGTCGTATCGGTAGGAAAGGAACACGCAGGTATTAAGAGGGTTGTCCTCTCTCTTGGCAAATCTTTCTTCAAAGTATCTGTCGCGATATTTCCCTTCCAGTAGGTCGTACAAGGTGTGGTGGGCATCGGCACTGCACACAACGTAGTCGCAGTCCACTTGTCTGCCGTTGCACAGAAGTAGCCCTTTTGCCGCGTTTTTTTCTACTATTATTTTTTGCACCGGGGTGCTCAGGTTGAGTTTTCCGCCCAGCGACTTAAACCTGTCGGCAATGCGCAACGCAAGGTTTTTCGATCCGCCCTCAACCATGCCGGCATCCTGCAACGAAAGCGCTTGGAATACGTACATCACCGAGTGCACGTTGTAGTCCCCGTCCAACACGCGCGCAATCACCTCTTTGAGTATGGGCGATTTGAACTGCTTTGCAAAGTCTTCGGAGGATATTTTTTTGTACTTCATTAGGGTGGGCACCATGGGCAACATACCCCAGCCGAATTTTATCAGCTCAAAAAGGTTCATGTAGTCCACAGGCTTGTCCGTGGGCACTCTCACGTGCATGTACGATTTTATCCCGGCAATAAATTTGCCAATTATTTTTTCGTCCTCCGGCGCAACTCGAAGTAGTTCGGCGTGAAGCTTGTCTACGTCGGCGTAAAAGGTCACCGTTTCGCCGTCAACGTTGTATTTGCTAAAGTAGTCGGAGTTGACTATTTTGGTATTTTCGTCAAAGGCGCCAACGTGCTTCCACAGGGGAAATAGGTCGCTGTTGGGGTTGGTACCCACAATCCAATGGGCACAACCGTCAATAAAGGTGCCGTCGCGTGTCCACCCCGTGCATTGTCCGCCGGGCACAAAGTGCTTTTCAAATATTTCCACGTCGTAGCCGTTGTCCAGCAAATAAATTCCTGCCGTCATCCCGGCAATGCCTGCGCCAATTACGGCAACTTTCTTGTTTTTTGTTTGGTGCATGATTATTCTTTTTTCGGCTTTCGCCACTTACTCCTTTTTTTTCGGCAAGCTTTTTTGCCGAGAGTCCTTTAATACGTCCCCTTTGCAGGTCCTTCAATAACACCCTTCGTGTGTCGCTCAACAAACACTTGCGGTCGTTTGATAAACTCTCTTACAGGTTGCTAACCAACTCCCTTTCAGGTCGTTCAACAACTTTCTTTACGAGTCGTGCAATAAACGCCTTTTCGGGCTGTCAATATCTTTCTTTTGCAAGTCTTGTTGCATGCCTTGCAACGAGTGTCCTTTACAGTATAACTTATCGGGCGATTTTTAGCAACGAATTTCAACACTTATGCGGCGTTTGTTAACGGTTGACTTAACAATAGGTAAGTAGTATAATACTTTAATTATAATAGGCAAGCAATTTATTTACTACGGAAGAAGGACGTTATTACCCATGATTTTCGGCAAACACATCAACAAGTTCTATCTCAAGTACGCATTGCTCATTTTGCTCGGCATCGTCGCGCTTATTTGCGTCGACTATTTTCAGCTGCTCATTCCCGAAATCTACCGCAACGTAATCAACGGCGTGCAAAACGGCGGTGTGGTTTCTTCAAGCGGAGAGTGGCTAATTTTCAACGCCGACTACGTTTGGCACCAAGTTTGCGTGCCAATGTTTATTATTTTGGTGGTAATGGTTTTGGGGCGTTTTTTGTGGAGAATTTGCCTTTTCGGCACGGCAATACGTGTGGAAAGGGATCTTCGCAAGGACATGTTCAACCATTGCAAAGATTTGCCGTTAGATTTTTACCATCGCAACAAAACGGGGCAGCTCATGTCCCTGTTCATTAGCGACATCGACACCGTTCAAGACTGTTTCGGCAGCGGCATACTCACCCTTTTCGATGCCCTGTTTTTGGGCGGACTTGCTCTTTACAAGATGTTCCGAATGAGCGCCTCTCTCACCTTTTTGTCCCTCATTCCCATTTCCATAATGATGGCAACCAGCGTGCTGCTCAGCCGCAAAATAGAGCATCGGTGGGACGTTCGTCAGGAAGCCTTTTCCAAACTGTCTGATTTTTCTCAAGAAATCTTCACCGGGCTTGCCGTCATCAAGGCATTCGTAAGGGAAGTTGCCGAAATGCTCAACTTCCGCAAGATTAACGAGCAAAACGAAGTTGCCAACGTCGACTACACCAAGCTCAATTCCGCATTGAGAATACTCATCACGCTGTTTGTAGAGTCTGTCATTTGCGTAATACTCGGCTACGGCGGCTATTTGGTGCATCAAGGCGTGTTCGACAGCGGTGCGCTCATGGAGTACATCGGCTACTTTACGGCAATAGTGTGGCCCGTAATGGCAATTACCGACCTTGTCGACTTGGTTTCTCGTGGCAACGCCTCACTAAAGCGCATTTCCGATTTGCTCAATGCCCCCTTGCAAATAGAAGACAAGGCGGATGCAGTGCAAATCGATGGGCTTCGTGGCGACGTGGAGTTCAAAAATCTCACTTTCAGCTATCCGGGCAGTTCAGTTAGCGTGCTTACCGACGTATCCTTTTCCATTGCGGCTGGCGAAAACGTCGGCATCGTGGGCAAAACGGGCAGCGGCAAAACGACCATTGCCGATTTGCTTTTGCGTTTTTACGCCGTAAAGGACGGTTGCCTGTTCGTGGACGGCACCGACGTCAACGACGTAGCTCTTCGCAGCTTGCGCAACTGCTTTGCTTACGTTCCGCAAGATAACTTTTTGTTTTCCGATACCATTGCCAACAACGTTGCCTTTAGCGACCTTTCGGCCGATTATTCGCAGATAGAAAAATATGCCAAAATCGCCGTCGTGCACGACGATATTGCCGACTTCACCGACGGCTACAATACCGTCTTGGGAGAGCGTGGTGTTACCGTTTCGGGCGGACAAAAGCAGCGTATCTCCATTGCCCGCGCCCTCATCAAGGATGCCGATGTGCTCATTTTGGACGATGCTGTTTCCGCAGTGGATACCGATACCGAACGCACCGTACTGGACGGTGTGCGTGCCGAGCGTCAGGGCAAAACCACCATTTGGATAGCCCACCGCATTTCCACGGTGGAAAATCTGGATAAAATCGTCTGCTTAGACGGCGGCAAGGTGGCAGCCGTTGGCACTCACGATCAGCTTTACGCAACCTGCCACGTCTACAAAGAGATGGTCGATTTGCAGCGTTTAGACGACGAAAAGGAGGATGCATAGTATGAATTACCTTCCCTTGCTCATCGTCGGCGCAATAGTGGGGCTGTTCGCCGGCGTACTCATCCTGGCTTACGTTTTAGTCAAAGACAAAAAGCAAGCCATGGGCTTCGACCGCAAAATGACGGACGGTCAGCTCATCAAAAGGCTGCTTGCCTACGTCAAACCTTACAAAAAAAGCATTGCAATAGTGCTGGGCACCATGCTGTTCTCCATTGCTTACAGCGTGCTTTCCCCCGTGCTCATTTCTCAAATAGAAAAACTCATCGAGGGCGACTTCCAAATGGCAGAGCTGCTCATTCGCGTGGGCGTGTACGTGGGCGTGCTTGTCATTTCGCTGGTGTGCTCCTACGTGCAAACGGTGGTATTGCAAAAGACGGGGCAAAAAATCGTGTCCCAAATCCGCCTGGACGTTTTCGCCAAGGTGGAAAGCCTTTCCCATGCGCAATTGGCGCAAATGCCGGTAGGCAAGCTGGTCACACGTGTTGCCAACGATCCCAACGCCCTTTCCATGATGTTCACCGGCATGCTGGCAACGCTGGTGCAAAACTGCTTTGTCATTATCGGCGTTTTTGTGGCAATGATGTGCGTCAACTACATGCTCACCCTCATGGTGATGTGTTTCGTGCCCTTCATCGTGCTTTTCTCCGTCATTTTCCGCAAGTTCTCACGCAGGGCTTACCGTCAAGTAAAGGACGGCACAACGGACGTCAACACCTTCTTGTCGGAAAACCTCTACGGCATGAAGATCGTGCAAGCCTTCAACTGCCAAGATCGCAAATTGCAAGAGTTCACCGAAAAAAACGATGCTCTCTACCGTGCCGAGCGTGGCGAAATCTTCGTGTTCGGCATCTTCCGCCCCCTCATGTACATGCTGTACATTTGCGGCGTGCTGTGCCTGTTTTACTTGGGCTCCATGGGGGCAATTAGCGGCAAAGAGTTTCTTGGTCAGGTCATCGACGGCGCAACCATCGTGGCGTTTTACATGTTCATCAGCAAGTTTTTCAACCCCATTCAAAGCCTTGCCGAGCAGTTCCATCGCTTGCAGTCGGCAATGGCCTCGGCGGAAAAAATCTTCACTCTGTTAGATGTCCCTGCCGAAGTTGTCGACCTGCCCGATGCCGTCGAGCTGACGGATGTAAAGGGGGATGTAGAATTCCGCCACGTTTGGTTTGCTTACAACCCCGGCGAATGGGTACTCAAAGACGTAAGCTTTCACGTGCATGCAGGGCAAACTGTGGCACTCGTTGGCGCAACGGGAAGTGGCAAAAGCACAATTTTGTCCCTGCTGTGCCGCAATTACGACATTCAACAAGGGCAAATATTATTAGACGGTGTGGATATCCGCCACATCAAAATTTCCTCCCTGCGCACGTGCTTTGGTCAAATGCTGCAAGACGTGTTTTTGTTTGCCGGCACGGTAAGGAGCAATATCACCTTGGGTGACGACTTTACCGACGAGCAGCTTAATGAAGCCTGCCGCTACGTCAACGCCGATAGGCTAATTGCTCGATTAGACGGCGGCTACGACGAAGAAGTGCGCGAGCGTGGCAACAACTTTTCCGCAGGGGAAAGGCAACTTTTGTCCTTTGCACGCACCGTCATTCACAATCCGCCCGTCATGATTTTGGACGAAGCCACGGCAAATATCGACACCGAAACGGAAGTGCTCATTCAAGATAGCTTGAACCGCATGATGTCCGTCGGCACCATGCTCATCGTGGCGCACCGCCTGTCCACCATTCAGCATGCCGACAACATCATCGTGCTCTCCCACGGGCAAATTCAAGAGCAGGGCACCCACAACGACCTGCTCAAGCAGCGTGGCAGATACTACCGCTTGTACACCCTTCAGTACCGCCGCCAGCAAATCACGCAACAAGCGCGGCAGCGGCAGTAGGGCACACAATGCCGTTGCATTCTAATGGCAATGTGCAAAGAACAAACGCAGACGTGACAAGAATAAAAGCAAAGGTTAGTTGCATCAAACGTCAATGAAATAACGCTTTGCTTACACACTTTGCCCTGTGCAATTAAAAATGATATTTCGGCACAGGGTGGGGCTTGCTCCCGATTACTAAAAGACAGTCATCTTTCGATGGCTGTTTTTTTGTTGACCATTTTTTTTGGCGGATCTTGCCACTCACATTCCTTTTTCATTTTGCGTTGGAATTGTAATTTTGTATTACAAACTGCCCTTGCGGACGTTTTTACTCGGCTACTTTTTCCATTTCTGTTCAGGAATTCAATTCTGATTTTTTTATTTTTCCCACCTATTGTCACCGCCACCCCCTGTCCCAATGCCGCCAAAAGGCAAGTTAAATTTTATTTTTCTCCTTTTCGCTCCCAAAAACCTTGACAAATCGACAGGGGGGGGGGTACAATAGGTTTGCGAGAAAGCAATTTTTGCTTGGTGTCGCGGTTCGCGTGGGATGTCCCTTTGTCCCCTGCGGCGTTGGCGGATAACACCGCCCGGTGTAACGTTACAAACGTTTAGTGTCTTTGTTTGCGTTCCCCTTTGCCAACTCTTCCACCCGAATTATTTCGGTGGCAAATGGTAGCACTCACAAAGCCTTTTTCGCGCGTAGTGTTGCAGCTTCTTCATTGTGCAAAAGGCGCAAGTATTAGCAAAAATATTAAGGAGAATAACAAATTATGAACAACAGCAAAAAGCGCGGCTTTACTATTGTTGAGTTGGTAATAGTAATAGCCGTAATTGCAATTCTTGCCGGCGTGCTTATTCCCACGTTTTCAAGCATTGTAAAAAAGGCAAATCTCTCTGCCGATGAGCAAGCCGTTCGCCAAATGAACACCGCGCTCCAAATCTACACGGCAGAAAACGGTGCCCCCAGTGGTGTAGCCGAAGTTAAAAAGGCTCTCGA
>CAYYTD010000038.1:0-10667 GCA_964474475.1 uncultured Oscillospiraceae bacterium
CTATACACACTTTTTACAAGGTGTACACAATTGTATAAAAATAGGTAGTGGCACACACAATGAACCGCGGTCAAACCCGTGGTTCTTTTTCATTTGTGTTAAAGGTGTTGCAGGAATTATTGTTAAAACAAAGAAATTTGAACGAAAAGTATCTTACGACTGGCAAACGAAACCAAAATGCAATGGTAAGTTTGTTAAAAAATAATCACGACATCGATTTATCAAGCGGGCAGCAACAACGAGTTGCTTGCTAATGCCGACAGGCTGTAATACAATATAATTACAACCAAGGAGGTATAATTATATGGAAGCAAAGGATATCATTTTTGAACTCAGGACAAAAAACGGACTTTCGCAAGAGGAGCTTGCATCATAGGTTTTTGTGACCAGACAGGCGGTTTCGAGGTGGGAGACGGGCGAGACGACACCTAACATAGATACGCTCAAGCTACTTTCAAAATTGTTTGACGTTTCTATCAATACTCTTTTGGGCTCTCCGAGAAAATTGATATGCCAATGCTGCGGAATGCCCCTTGACGACTGCACCACCAGCCGCGAAACGGACGGCAGATTTAACGAAGAGTACTGCAAATGGTGCTATTGCGACGGCGAATACACGCTTGACGTGTGGAAGCGATACGCAGAAATAGGCGGAAAGGAAAAGCTTGAGGAGTTCAAAAAACAGCTTGTAGACGAATTAAACGTACTTTTGCACATTGAGGGATTGCCAAAAGTTGAGAAATTGAACGTGTTGTCGGGCGAATTTATCAACTTGGAATACACACTTCCCAATGGTGCGAAAGTTAAATTTCTTGACGACAAGCAAACGTACCTTGGAAACCAGCTTGAAAACGAAGTAGCAGGGAGATGCATTGGCGTAGCTGCAAACATGGATTTTATTCTCGTGTGCACATACGAAGAAAAGGGCGAAAACCCCGAATTGGTGATTTTCAAAAAGAGATGACTGTGAGCATGTGCACCGTTTAGCAGTTGCCCGAAATTGCTAAACCTTAACGACAAAATTCAAGGCGGAAGAACGTGAAGTCTGCCGCCTTTTTTAATAATATAATGGCGTAATGGCGTTTGAACATTAAAAAACCGCATTTGCTAAAAGAAAAAGTTGCAAAGAAAACGGAAAAATGCCGTGAAAAGAAAATTCCGTCCTGCTAAAACAAGGCAGGGCGGAATTGTTTTTTTTGAGAATTGAACTAAACCATACTAAATGATTAAATCCTTTAATTAAGCTGTGTGCACTGAAATGATTGATTAAATCGTTTAACGGAGCTGTATGTACTAAAAAAATGAAATCATTCCATTGAACCGCATTCGCTACGATAATTGGGACTATCCAACTAAGCTGTGAACGCTATTGCTGATCGGAAGGGGAGTCCGACGAATCGTAGTTTGCAACATCCGCCGACGTGGCTGCAGGAGAATGAGCTTGTTCGGGAGTGGATTCGACCAAATCGGTGGTTGCCGAAGAGGGGGTGGAAAGCAAAGCGCTTCCGATGCCGATAAGGTAGATGACGATTTTGGCAATTTTGGCAACGTCACGCACTACCGCCACGAATGCAACCTCGAGCGAAAACAGCCCTGCAATGGACTCTAACAAAGTGAGGATTAAATCTACACCGATGAAAATCATGGCATCGACGAAAACGTGCTTGACTTCCTTGTTGATGTCTTCGTCTTGGTTTTTTATCCATACGTAGCCGCCCACCAAGGCGAACAAAAGGGTGCTGACGTAACTGCTTGCCCACAAAATGGCTTTGACACATTTTTTGCTGATTCTGTGCATATTGTTGGTGCGATGACGAATTATTTGGCAAAAGCGGCAACTCATCGCATAAAAACCCTCCATAGGTTGCCGATTTTGGCTTGTGATATATCCACGCCCGTAGGCGGTAATGTTTTTGCTATTATTGCTGCGGCAAGACTTTGCGAAGGAATTGCCCGGTGTAGCTATTTTCCACCTGCGAAATTTGCTCCGGTGTGCCTGTGGCAATGACGGCGCCGCCAAGGTCGCCCCCTTCCGGGCCGAGATCGATGACGTGGTCGGCCACTTTGATGACGTCGAGGTTGTGCTCGATGACCAAAACGGTGTTGCCTGCTGCAACCAAACGGTGAAGAATATCCACCAGCTTTGCTACGTCGTGGGTGTGCAAGCCCGTGGTAGGCTCGTCCAAAACGTACATGGTTTTGCCCGTACTACGCTTGGAAAGCTCCGTGGCAAGCTTGACACGTTGGGCTTCGCCGCCGCTGAGAGTTGTTGCCGACTGTCCTAACTTGATGTAGCCCAGCCCTACGTCGTACAAAGTTTGTATCTTATTACGAATAGATGACACGTTTTGGAAAAAGTCCAGCGCTTCTTCGACGGTCATATCAAGCACGTCGGCAATGGACTTGCCCTTGTACTTGACGGCAAGGGTTTCCCTGTTGTAACGCGCGCCGTGGCAAACTTCGCAAGGCACGTAAACATCCGGCAGGAAATTCATGGCTATCTTGATGATGCCGTCCCCTTCGCAATGCTCGCATCTGCCGCCCTTGACGTTGAAACTGAAACGGCCGCTTTTGTAGCCACGCTCCTTGGCATCGGGAGTGGCGGCAAACAAATCTCTTATTGCCGTGAAAACGCCCGTATAGGTTGCAGGGTTACTGCTTGGCATGCGCCCGATGGGGCTTTGGTCGATGGCAATGACCTTGTCGAGATGCTCGACACCTTCGATGGACTTGCAAAGAACCTCGCGCGGCTTTGCCCTGTTAAGTTTGTGTGCAAGGTAAGGCAAGATAACTTCGTTGACAAGGGACGATTTGCCCGAACCGGAAACGCCCGTGACGGCAACCAATTTGCCGAGAGGAATGCTGACGTTGATATTCTTTAAGTTATTTTTGTGCGCCCCCTTGACGGTGAGATAATTGCCGTTGCCCTGCCTACGCGACGATGGCACGGGAACGGACAATTCGCCCGAAAGGTACTTGCCTGTGACGGAAGCAGGACAGTTCATTACGTCCTGCACGCTGCCTGCAACGACAATTTGACCGCCGTGCACGCCTGCGCCCGGACCTACGTCGACGACGAAATCCGCCTCGCGAATGGTATCTTCGTCGTGCTCGACGACGACGAGAGTATTACCTATGTCGCGCAACCTTTTGAGAGTGGCAATTAGCTTGGCGTTGTCCCTTTGGTGCAAGCCGATGCTCGGCTCGTCCAAAATGTACAAAACGCCTGTAAGACCGCTGCCTATTTGCGTTGCAAGGCGAATGCGTTGCGCTTCGCCGCCGCTGAGTGAACCGGAGGCGCGGTTGAGAGTGAGATACCCCAGCCCTACGTCTACCAAAAATTTGAGCCTTGAGTTGACCTCTTTGAGCACCATTTGTGCAATTTTGGCGCGCGTTTCGTCCAGTTGCAATTCCGAAAAGAATTTGAGTGCCTTTTCGATGGACAGCTCGCATACTTCCCAAATGTTCAAACCGCCTACCTTGACGGAAAGAATTTCCTTTTTGAGCCTTTTGCCGCCACAAGACGTGCAGGGCTTGTCCACCATGAACTTTTCGTACTCGACACGCGTCCAGTCGCTTTTGCACTCGGCATGGCGACGAGTCATCATGGGAATGATACCCTCCCATGTAGTGTTGAAGGTGCGACCGTCATCCAGCCGACAGGTTATTTCTTCGCCGCCGTTGCCGTACATGATGACGCGATACGCCTCGGCAGGCAAATCCTTGACGGGAACGTCGCAGGAAAAGCCGTACTTGTCGGCGACGGAATCGAAAAGCATACGCATCCAACTTGCCGCCCCCAAATTGAAGCCGAGAAGTCGAACGGCGCCGCCGTGAAGCGTTTTGGTGTCGTCCGGCAAAATAAGCTTTTCGTCGAACTCCTGCTTGAAGCCCAGCCCCAAACAGTCGGGGCAAGCGCCGAAAGGACTATTAAAAGAAAAACTGCGAGGCTCCATTTCTTCCAAAGTGAAGCCGCAATGAGGGCAGGCAAACTTGTCTGAATAGGTGACGTCCCCTTCCGCCGTGGAAACGACGACAAGTCCGTCGGCAAGTTTGAGAGCCGTTTCGATACTATCCGTCAAGCGCGTGTTCATATCCGCCTTGACCACCAACCTATCCACCACGACGGAAATGTCGTGCTTGATGTTCTTTTCCAGCTTGATTTGCTCATCTAACGTGTACAAATTGCCGTCCACGATGACGCGGGCGTACCCCTGCCTTGTGAGCTGCTCGAAAAACTTGACGAACTCGCCCTTTCTGCCGCGAACGACGGGGGCAAGTATTTGCAAGCGTGTACCCTCCGGATGCTGCTTGACACGGTCGCAAATTTGATCTACCGTGACCTTGGAAATGGGCACGCCGCAATGGGGACAATAGGGAACGCCTATGCGTGCGAAAAGCAAACGAAGATAGTCGTAGATTTCCGTTACCGTGCCGACAGTGGAACGGGGATTGGAGGAAGTCGTCTTTTGGTCAATAGATATTGCAGGGGACAAGCCTTCGATACTCTCGACGTCCGGCTTTTCCATCAAACCCAAAAACTGACGGGCGTACGCCGACAGACTTTCCATGTACCTACGCTGACCTTCGGCAAAAATTGTGTCGAACGCCAAAGAGGACTTGCCCGAACCGGAAAGCCCCGTGAACACAATGAGCTTGTCCCTTGGCAAGGTGACGGATACGCTCTTGAGATTGTTAACTTTTGCGTTTTTTACGATGATTTCTTTCATAACTCTACTACTGTGGCTGACCGCCCGTGTAGCCGTTGGCTACCAAATGCTAACCAACTATCTACCCGTCTTTTTGCGTTTGAGCTTGTCTAAACGCTTGGTGAGGGTGAGAACCTCTTCCCTCAACTTGATTGCCTGTTCAAAATCCAACCTATTTGCCGCCTCTTTCATTCTGTCCGTGACAGTTTGAATTTGCCTTTCCAGCTGGGCGGGAGTTTGACGGTCGTCTCCCTTTTGGGTGATTTCGAGGGTGTTTTCGACCTGATGTTGTACTGTGGTTGGGGTGATGCCGTGCTCCACGTTGTACTCGTGCTGAATGCGTCTGCGGCGATTCGTTTCGTCGATGGCGCGCTTCATGCTGTCCGTAATTACGTCGGCGTACATAATCACCCTACCTTCCGCATTGCGTGCCGCCCTGCCGATGGTTTGCACCAAAGCAGTGTCGCTGCGCAAAAAGCCTTCCTTGTCGGCATCCAAAATGGCAACCAGCTTGACTTGGGGCATATCCAGCCCCTCACGCAGCAAATTGATGCCGACGAGCACGTCGAACTCTCCCTTTTTGAGTCCATCCACTATTTCCACGCGCTCTAAAGTGTCGATTTCGGAATGCATGTACCTCACTTTGACATTATGTTTAGCCAAAAACTCCGTGAGATTTTCCGCCATGCGCTTGGTGAGGGTGGTAACCAAAACCCTGCCACCCTCCTCCGTGACGGAGTGGATTTCGCCAAGCAAATCGTCTATTTGCCCCTTGACGGGACGAACCTCCACCTGCGGATCGAGAAGACCTGTGGGACGAATGAGCTGCTCGACAACGTTGCCTTCGGCACGTTGCAATTCGTAAGGAGCAGGCGTTGCCGAAACGCATATGAGCTGCCCCAGCCTTGAATTGAACTCGTCGAAGGTGAGAGGACGGTTGTCGTAAGAGCTTTGCATGCGGAAGCCGTAGCCCACCAAGTTACTCTTGCGTGCCCTATCGCCGTTGTACATTGCCCTTATTTGCGGCAAAGTCATGTGACTTTCGTCTATAAAAGTAATAAAATCCGAAGGAAAATAATCCAACAAAGTGTAGGGGGGTTGACCTGCCTGACGGCCGTCGAAGTAGCGTGAGTAGTTTTCGATGCCGCTACAATAGCCTATTTCCTTCATCATTTCCAAATCGTAACTGACACGTTGCTTGAGCCTTTGCCCCTCGACGAGCTTGTTTTGGTCGAGAAACTCTTGTGACTCCTGCTCCATGTCGCGACGGATGTTTTCCCACGCGGACTGCATTGTGACACCCTCGACGACATAGTGGCTGGCAGGAAAGACGAAAATGTGCAGCAAGGTTGCAACCACGTTGCCAGTGAGAGCGTCGATTTCCGTAATGCGCTCCACTTCGTCTCCCCAAAACTCGATGCGAACGGCGTGATCGCCGTAGGAGGCGGGGAATACGTCCAGCACGTCCCCCTTTACCCTAAAGGTGCCGCGATGAAAATCGACGTCGTTGCGGGTGTACTGAATGCTAATTAACTTTTTGATAACCTCTTCCCTACCGACGGCATCGCCGGGACGGAGAGAAAGGCTCATTTTGTAATATTCGCCGGGGGCACCCAAGCCGTAGATGCAAGACACGCTTGCCACCACGATGGTGTCGCGACGTTCGAAAAGGCTACAAGTGGCGCTGTGGCGGAGCTTGTCGATTTCGTCGTTGATGTCGATTTCCTTTTCGATGTACAAGTCGCGCGAAGGAACGTAGCTCTCCGGCATGTAATAGTCGTAATAGGACACGAAAAACTCCACGCGATTTTCCGGAAAGAACTCGCGAAACTCGTTGCAAAGCTGCGCCGCAAGCGTTTTGTTGTGGCAAATGACAAGCGCGGGACGGTTGACGTTGGCAATGACGTTTGCCATGGTAAAGGTTTTGCCGCTACCCGTAACGCCCCTTAATACCTGCGTTGCCAAACCGTTGTTGAGCCCTTCGGTAAGCTCTGCAATGGCTTGGGGTTGATCGCCGCAAGGCTTGTATTTGGAATGTAATTTGAATGATTGCGCCATTCTGCCATCCTTTTACTGCTTGTTGAGATTGTAAATTTCGTACAAACCTTTGAGGGAAAGTTCCCTGTCGATATGGTCGAAAATAGGCTCGACGTCGTTAATAATTTTGGATAAGCCGCCTGTGGCAATGACTTTGGCATCCGGCAAGTTGCACTCCTGACGAATACGTTCTACCATGTACTTGACTTGACCTACCGCGCCGAAAATGACACCGCTTTGAATTGCCTTGGAGGTGCTTTGCGCCACGAACTTGGAGGGCGTTTCTAACTCTACGTTGGGCAGCTTTGCCGTGCACCGTGCCAAACTTTCGATTGTGGAACGCACGCCTAACGTGATGGCGCCGCCGACAAACTCTTTTCTGTCGTTGACGACGTTGAAGGTGGTTGCCGTGCCAAAATCCACCAAAATGAAGGGGGCGCCGTACTGCTTGGCGGCGGCTACGCAGGTGATGATGCGGTCACTGCCCAGCTCGCGCGGGAAATCGTAACGAATGGCAAGCCCCGTTTTAACCCCGACCCCCACCACCAGCGGCTTGACACCGAAGGCGTAAGTGATGACGTTGGTGAAGGTGTAATCCAGCTGAGGAATTACCGACGACAAAATTGCGCCGTCGATTTGACTCTCGTGAATGTAAGCGTGATGCATGAGTTGCAAAAGCAACGCAAGATATTCGTCCGACGTGCGCTTGACGTCCGTGGACATTTTGAAGGATACCGTGAGTTCGCCTTTGGTATCGAAAAAACCTATTTTGACGTTGGTGTTGCCGATGTCGACAGCCATTACCATAAGAAATCTCCTTGGGGCAACCTTGTGCCGCAGTTGCCGTGAAATATTTTAATTATTACCCTTTTGCCATCCTGCAAAATACGCTTGGCTGCGTGGACAGCCAAAAAACACAAACGCCGTGCGACGACGTTATTAAACCTCAGTAGATTGGTCGGCGTGACTGGTGGAATCGGAAGGCTCGGCAAGGTCGCTTGTGGGGGACGAAGTTTGTTCGGTTTGCTCCGATTGCTCGGCTTGCGCTTTGCTACCTGATAGACCGTCGATGCCGAGGTGCATGCCCCTACGAACGCCCAAAACCACGGTGGGGACGAGAATCATAGACACGCAGTACTCTACCGGGATGTTGATGGCAAGGCCTGCCTTGATGAGCACGAGAAGGGAATCGTGCTCTACGTTGCTGACGTCCTTGAACAGGTTGAGCAGGGACAAGAACAGCACCGTATTGGTGACCAGCCCGAAAAAGACGGCGACCACCATGCAAATAATTTGACGAAGGCGTGCCTTGGCAAGGTTGGCTGTGAGCAGCAAGGCAAGCTTGTAAACTCCGTAAAGCACCAACCCCATTGCTACGCGCGGAACTATTGTGACGATGGGACGATAGTACACGGGCAGCAGGGCTACCGACGACTGCAAAAAGGGAATAAACTCTTTGATGAAAGATGCAATGCCGAAAAAGGTGCAACACAGCACGGCAGAAGAAAATTTGCCGTCGAGCAAGGCAAAAGAAAAGGTGACGAGCAATACTATTGCCGCCGCCGAAATGCTTAACCCTGCGCTGAATACTCTATCCAGCATCATTGCGACGAAGATGGTGGCAAGAATGACGGAATATCTTGCTATGACCGCCGCTTTACTATTGTTTACCATAAAAACCTCAATTTCGCCCTAAAAGGTACGAATATCTTTTTCGGTAAAAGATATAAAAAGTTAGTATCGCTCGGAAAACCGATACGACCATCTAATATTTTACCACAGCAGCCGTCAAAATACAACAAATGTGCTAAAATATTTTGAACTTTGCGCATATTTGATTTGAAAAAAATATCTTATAGTCCAAAAGCAAAGGCGATAGCGGCGTGCGGAAGATGGGAATGGCGAAAACGGAAGGAGAAAAGCGTACCAGCGGAAAGAGGCGACGACCGACGACATGAAGCCGACTGTGCAACAAATGAAAGCCCTTGCGGAACGCACTAAAAATCACCAAGTGTAAAGTCGACTACAAAAAGCAGTTGACGAAGTGTGAGAAAACAAAGAAAAAGCAAGGGCGTGGCGGTTATCTGCAATAAAACGCCGTTAAACGGTTAATTGACAAAACAAAGAAAACTGTGGTAACATTTGATTTGGTGCACGACTTCGAAAAACAAAGCGTGACGAAAACTTGCAAGCTGACGGCGTAAACAGACGACTGCCAAATGCAAGGCAGCGAAGACAAGGGCAGCAAGGCACGCCCTACATGGAAAGTCGCGGGTTAGGTTCCGCCACTCTCAAAAAGTTCGGCACAGGCTGACCGTTGAAGGCGTGTCACAGTGGCGAACGCAAATTGCAACGAAAAGGGACGTTTACAATTTTTTAACATCTCGTTAATAATTTGAAAATAAGCAAAGACTAATATATAGAAAGAACTGAAATTGCGTGGGTAACGGGGCAAATGCACGAAACGCGCAAAGCAAAAAGAGTGGAATGGCCGAAAAAGCCAAAGGCTCCGCACCATTAAAAGCGCACAACCATTGCGGTTGGTGCTGTGACGACAGAATTAACCTATTGAAAAACGAAAACGAACCTATTGAAGAACGAAAAAGGGAGAAAGGTATGACGAAAATACTTCTTGCCGAGGACAACAAGGCTTTGAATGAGTTGATGCGGGAATATCTGTGCGAAAACGGATACGATGTAGTTAGCTGCATAGACGGCGCACAAGCTATTGAAAAGCTGGAAAGTGGCGGATTTGACATGATTATTAGCGACGTGATGATGCCCAATGCGGACGGATACGACTTGGCAAAAAAGGCAAGATTGACCGACCAAAACATCCCCATACTATTCGTGACGGCGCTTGAAGACAAGCCGTCGCAACAGTACAGCTACAAAATCGGTGTGGACGACTATCTTGTGAAGCCCGTAGACCCTGAAATACTCGTGTGGAAGGTGGGAGCACTACTGCGCCGAGCTAAAATTGAGCAAAGCAAGGAATTGACGGTGGGCAACTTGAGAATGAATGCCGACGAACACACCGCTTACGTTGACGGAGAAGAACTTCAACTGACGGTGAGGGAATTCGACCTGCTATTCAAATTGCTATCTTACCCGAAAAAAGCCTTTTCGCGCTCTCAACTGATGGACGAATTTTGGGACTACGACAGCTCGGCAACATCTCGCACGGTGGACGTGTACGTGGCAAAGCTGCGGGAGAAAACCGCCGATTGCGACGGATTTGAAATTGTGACCGTTCACGGATTGGGATACAAAGCAAAATTGAAATAATAAGCCATACGATAACGACGAAAGACGATTACAAACGAAAGGGCGTGCGGCACTAAAACAAAAGCCGATTGCGAAATAAAAGTCGGCTGTAAAATACAATGCGACCACGAAAGGAAAGGCGATTGTGAAATACAAGCTGACTGTGTAACGAACGACTGCGAAAGCGAAATGGCATGCGGAACGAAAAATCCAAACGGAGAGGGTGAAAGCACGACGATGCAAACTTCAAAAAGCAACCGTGCACCCCAAAAACGAAGAAAAACCACTTGCAAGGCGGAAAAAATGAGAAAGAAAAATAAATTTTGGAAAGCAGTGTCCAGCTATCTTGCGTTTTTTTGCGTGATAGCGTTGACGGTGACTGCCGCTGTGATTATTTACGAAATGATACGCACATCCTTTGACGGGGACAAGAACGCCATTGCTTGGCTGATGCTCATAGTCTGCTTGGGGTTATCCCTCTTTTGCTCCACTTTTGACACGCTTCGCCGCAAGTTTACCTCCGACCGTGCCGTGGAGGACATTTTGGAAGCGACGGACAAGATTACCGCAGGCAACTTTGCAGTGAAGCTTACACCGCGCCACCCCTACGGCAAATACGACGACCTTGACTGCGTGATGGAAAACCTGAACAAC
>CAYYTD010000039.1:0-10663 GCA_964474475.1 uncultured Oscillospiraceae bacterium
CTTTCCTTTTGAAAATCGTTCGATTTCTTTAGTTACTTTGAATATTTCCTATTTTGAAATAGTCCAGTCACCAGAATCAATAGCATAGATGCAGGTGTAACCATTCTTTACTACTTTGTATTGAGCGCCGTGTGCACCTTCTCCAGTTGTAGCTGCAACATAGTCACCTTCGTAAATTCTTGAAGTACCTTCTCCTGTGGGATTAACGATCTTTTCAAAAGAAGCTGTTTCCGTAAGTGCAAGGTCGTTAATCATTGCAGATTGAGCCTCTTGCAAAGCTGCAGACTCATTAGCTTTTTCAATAACATTGCTGAACGTAGGAATCAATACGCCTGCCAAAATGCCGATTACTGCTATTACGATTACCAATTCTACGATGGTAAAGCCGCGTTTTTTGCTTTGTTTCATTTTTATTCTCCTTGATTTTTCTAGTTTTGGTTTCTATCTTCTTATGTTTGGTTAGGGACTCTTCCACTTTCCTTAACCTTTTTTATTGTTTGTGATATGCTTCTCTTTTTGTTGTGAGTAGCTACTTTTACTTGCTTTTGTTGCTGTTTAACCACCGTTGGTTATCTTTGTGAGGGGAAATTATCAACAACGTGTCCCTCTTTTGTGATATCCTTTAGTTTATTACTTCTCCGCTATCTCCGTCAATTTTCTTTTGCAACGCATGTTAAAAAGTTTATTGGTGCGGATGTCGTATTTCATTTTTGTATCCGTAACAAAACTAAAACGGGCAGTACCGCGCCGCTACAAACTTAAAGGGCGTCTTTCTTGCACCGTTTCAAAGTATATTCGGCGGCAAAACAGGCAAAAATTAGCCTATGAACGAAATTTTAAGTAAATTGCAAAGTGCCTATCGCTCGTCGGACGACTATCTTGAACGGCGCGCAGGCAATTGCGTGGTGGTGTGTTTAGACGGCATTGCCGACGGCGCCAAAGTGGCGGAGTACGTCGTTCGCCCCCTTTTGCATTGCGATCCGTCGCAAAGCGCATCTCTTGCATTAACGGGCATGAACGTAAAGCTATGCGCAAACTATTTCGATGCAGAGTCGTGCATGCTTGGCGGCAGCGCGCTGGTATTTGACGGTGCCGACTGTTTTGCGGCGGATGTTAGGGCAAGCGTGGGCAGGAGCATTGCCGAGCCGCCCACTTCCATGGTCATCAAAGGCCCGCGTGAAGGGTTTGTAGAGGACCTAAAAACCAACGTAACTTTGCTGCGCAAAAGGCTCAAAACGGAAAGTTTCAAGATGCGCAACATCACCGTGGGCAAGTACACCAACACGGCTGTGTGCGTGTGCTACTTGGATGGTGTTGCCGATTTGTCCGTAGTGGACGGCATTTGCCAACGCCTGCAAAACATGGTCATCGACGGCGTGCTTGATGCGAGCTATTTGGCAAGGTATTTAGATAGTAACCGCACCTTTTTGTTTAGGCGGGTGGGCATGACGGAAAAGCCGGACGTAGCCGTGGGCAAAATGCTTGAGGGGCGCGTGGTGATTTTTGCCGACGGTTCGCCCATGGCACTCACTTTGCCCTATTTGTACATCGAGGATTTGCAAGCCCCTGGCGACTACTACGAAAACGCCTCCATGATTTCCGTCAACCGCATTTTGCGTTTCGTAAGCGTGCTGGCAAGTTTGCTACTGCCCAGCTTGTACGTGTGCTTGCAAATGTACAATTACCAAATCATTCCCCTCAAGTTTTTAATTACGGTACTCAACGCCACCGAGGCAATACCCTTTTCGCCCCTTACGGAAATGGTGCTGATCATTGTTATTTTCGATATTTTGCGAGAGGCAAATCTCAAAATGCCGTCGGCGGTGGGCATTTCGCTCTCCCTTGTTGGGGCAATAGTGCTTGGCGATGCCGCCGTCAAGGCAGGGCTGATAGGCGCCCCTGCGGTAATGATAGGCGCGC
Organism: uncultured Oscillospiraceae bacterium; assembly: GCA_964474475.1. Taxonomy (GTDB): domain Bacteria; phylum Bacillota; class Clostridia; order Christensenellales; family CAG-314; genus Fimimonas. The sequence goes on from CAYYTD010000039.1 coordinate 1,921, forward strand.
TTTCCGGCATAGGGCTGTTTACCATGCCGGATAACACCTTTATCCTGTCCTTGCTGCGCATTGGCATCACTCTTGTTGCAGGCATAATGGGCATTTACGGCGTTTTGCTCAGCCTAATGACCATAATGGTGTATTTGTGCTCCTTGCAAAGCTACAAAACGCCCTTTCTTGCGCCATACGCACCCACCGTTCCGCACGACAAGCAGGATGCCATGCTGGAAAAGCCGCTGCAGGAGCAAATTGAGCGGCCGCATTCTATTCCCAACGTAAACGGCACAAGGAGGGGCAAATGAAGAACAGGGTTACAGTTAATCAACTTGCTTTGCTGTTGCTGTTGGTGCTTTCGGGCGGCAAATTTTTGGGTTTGCCGGCAATTATCGCAGGGGAAGTGGACCACGATGGTTGGTTAAGCATGTCGGTGTGTTTTTTGTGCGATGCTCTTTGCTTGGCGTTCGTGCTGTGGGCAATCAAGTCAAACCGTTACCACACCGATTTCAACTCCATTTTGAACAAAACGCTGGGCAAATTTGCATCAAAGGTGATAATGACGGTGTTTTTCGTCGTGTTTATCTTGAGAATTTTGGTGCTGTGCGACTCTTGCTACGAAATGTTTTCTGTCACCTTCGACGTAAACGCAAGCTGGCTCATTTTCATTTTGCCCATCATCGTGGTGGCGTGTATTGCCATTGCGGTGGGGTTTAGAGCTGTTGCACGCATGGGACAACTGCTTTTCGTCATCATCGTGCTTTCCCTCATTGCACTCATCATGCCGCCCCTTGCCCTTGCGGAATTTGGCAGTTTGCTCCCTGTGGGCGAAGCTGGCGCCGCCGCCATTCTTCGCACGGCTTACAAGTGCAGTTTTTGGTTTAGCGACTACATTTTTTTGTATTTCGTAATGGACAACGTGGCAACAAAGAAGGGTGGACGGGTATTTTTGCCCGTTTTTGTTGCCTTTAGTATAGGCGCCCTTTTGGTTGTGCTTACCGACGTGGTTTTCGTCTCTCTTTACGGCAGTTACGCATCGCAAAATACCCTTGCCATGAGCAAAATAGGCATTTTTTCCGTGTCGGAAAGCACCAACGGCAGATGGGACTGGCTCACCATGTCCGTTTGGTCCTTGTCGGTGCTGCTCAAAATTATTATTTTTGTTTACTGCGCTTACAAATGTATCGAGTTTATTTTCGATGCCAAGTTTGCCAAGGTCAATTGGGTTGCGGTTGCGGCAATTGCATCGCTTACGGCGGTGCCCATGTTCGTTTCCGTGCAAACGCTGCTCGATAGTGTCGTGGAGCCCCTTCAACCCTTGTTTGTGGCGGTGCAGTACCTTTTGCCACTGTTTATGCCCCTTTTAGTTTGCCTAACCAACAAAAAATCCAAGGAGGTTTCCGCATGCACGATATCAAGAAACTTGCGGTAATAATTGCCCTGCTTGCGGCGTTTTTAATTGCCATGGAAGGTTTTGTGAGTAGCGACATTCAGGATAGGGCAATTATTTTGGGCATGGGCGTAGACTTGGATGGAGCGCAAATAAAGGTAACCACCGAGGTGGTCAGCCCAGGTAACGGCGCCGAAGAGGTTGGCACTTACAGTAAAACAATTCACGCCACAGGCAAAAGCATCGTGGATGCTCTCAAAACCATTTCGGAGTATTGCGGCAAAGAGGCATCTTTGGGGCAGTGCGTACTAATAGTGATAGGCAAGTCCTTTGCCCAATCGCAATATTTTGCTTCCGCACTCGATTTTTTCGTGCTGTCGCAAGGGTTAAGGGAAACTTGCAGCATTTGTTTTTGCGACGGCGAAGCCGCCGGAGTGCTTACCAAAGCCGATGCCATAGGCAAAAGCGTCTCCCTTTCCCTTTCCTCCAAATTTTTGCAGCAAGCCTCTTCCGTGGGAGTGCCAACGAACAATCTCATCAGCTTTTGTCGCAGTCAGGCAGAAAACGAAAAAAGCGGCTTTTTGAACGTTGTCAAGTGCATTTCCACCAGCAACGACGATAGCCAAAACCCAAGCGTGCCGCAGGTGGTTTTCGATATTGAAAGCATTGCCGTTTTCAAGGATAGCAAGTACAAGGGCACTTTGTCTTCTGCTCAGGCGGATGGTTTGTCCCTTTTGAACAAGAAAACCTTTGGCCAGCTGTATTTGGTTTTGCAAGACGGCACTCAAATGACCTTGCAAGTGGGGCAAAAGAAAGTGGATGTAAAAGTGCGCGACAAAAGCGTCGACGTCAAAGTCACGCTAAAAATGCGCCTGCTAGAAACGGACTTGAAAAATTCCGAAAGCAGTTTGGAGGCAAAGTCTCGCAGTAGAATAAGGCAAGAAACGCTAAAGCAGGTGCAAAGGGAGGCGGAGGAGCAAATTGCCTCTTGCCTTGCCGTGCAAAACCAATACAATTGCGATTTAGTCGGCTTTCACGAACTTCTTAGGCAAAAGTACGGCAGCTCGGAAGAATTGTTCCGCTTGCTCTCGCAGGACATTCCTTGCAATGTGTCCGTCAGCGTCGAAAACACTTAACGAGTGCAGAGAACGTTTAAAAAGAATAAAAAACAAATAGTACAGAAAAAACTTAAACGGCATAGTGACATCTAAAGAGTGCAAAACGCTTACGGTACAAATATTTACGGGAGCAAAACGCTTGCGGTGCGCAGGAAACGCTCAATACGCACAAAAAAACGCCAAAGACGCAAAGAAAATATTTAAGAAATCAAGTTTATCGCGCAAATAAAAACATTAAGTCAGTTATGCAAATAAGAAATAAAGTCTACCACTCAAATTTGCGGCAGAAAGCACAAAATAGCTTTCTGCCATATTTTTTGGTTGCAAACGCATTAGCGCTTGTTGCTTGCTGCAATTGACTAATGCTTTTGGTTGTGCTACAATTACCGATATGAAAGGTATCATCGTCGTAAACGGCTACGACGGCAACGAATCTCAACGCAAAAAAGTCAATCGCATGCTCCAAGAGTTTGCCGCGCTGCAAGTAGCCGTGTCCGTCATTCCCAACAATGAGTTTATTGCTCGAATTGAAAATTCACATATCGTTACTGACGTGGATTGTGATTTTGCGCTGTATTTCGACAAGGACAAGTACGTTGCCGAAATGCTTCAAAGGCAGGGCGTCCGCCTTTTTAACAGCGCCCGCGCTACGGAAATTTGCGACGACAAAATGCTTACGCATCTGGTGCTTGCGGGGGCAAACGTTCCCATGCCGGATACCATCGCTTGCCCGTTGTGCTACAACCAAAACGCAGTTATTACCGACCAATACGCCAACGCGTTGATTAGCAAACTGGGCTTGCCTCTTGTTGTAAAACAATGTTACGGCGGTTTTGGCAAGCAAGTAAGGTTAGCCCGTACTCAAAGCGAACTCCTTCAAATTGCAAACGAATGGAAAACGACGGCGCATTTGTACCAAAAGTTCGTTGAGCAAAGTTGCGGCAGGGATATGCGCGTTATCGTCATCGGCGGTAAAACCGTTTGCGGCATGATTCGCCGCAACGACGGCGATTTTCGTTCCAACGTGGAATTAGGTGGCGTGGGTAGCGGTGTTGCCGTGCCTGCAAGCATTGCCGAAACGTGCGAAAAGGCTGCCAAAATAATAGGGCTGGACTATTGCGGCATAGACGTGCTTTTGGGTGACGAGCCGCAAATTTGCGAAGTCAACAGCAACGCAATGTTTAACGAAATAGAACGTGTCACGGGCGTTAACGTTGCTCGGCTGTATGCGGAGCATATAATCAACGAAACGAAAATTCACACACAACGCAAAACTCAAGTCGTAAAGCACGGCTACAAATAATCATCGGAGAAAACAATCATGACCTTACAGCAATTTCTCAATTCAAGTTACACGGCGTATCACACCGTTGCCAATGCGCAAGGCATTTTGCAAAAGCACGGCTTTACCGAGCTGACTCTCGGCAGTCCGTGGCATCTTGCACGCGGCGGCAAGTACTACGTTATTCGTAACGGCAGTTCCATCGTTGCTTTTAGTGTTGGCGCAGGCAATTTCTTTTCCGTTTGCGAAAGTCACACCGACAGCCCCGCATTTAAGGTTAAGGGGAGCAAGGTTGCCACTGGCGAAAGTGCCAATAGATTAAACGTAGAAAAATACGGCGGCGGTTTGTGGCACACCTTTATGGACAGGCCCATGAAGGTTGCAGGCAGGCTGATTACGGAGCAAGCGGACGGCAGTTTGAAACAAACTCTTGTTGCAAGCAAGTACAACGTAATTATGCCAAGCGTTGCAATTCATCTCAATCCCTCCGCAAACGAAAGTCTGAGCCTAAACGCGCAAACGGACATGCAACCGTTGTTTGGTCAAGGAGAGCAGGATTTGTACTCCTCTTTAACGGACGAAAAGGTTGTTGACGGCGATTTGTACGTCGTTCCTGCGGCGGATAGCTTTTTGGCAGGGGCAAACGGCGAGTTTTTGTGCTCTGCCCGTTTGGATAATCTCACTAGCGTTTACGCACAAATTCAGGCATTGGTTGGTTGTAATCCTTGCGGAATTGCCGTGTGCGCCTGCTTGGACAACGAAGAAGTAGGCAGCGGAACGGTGCAAGGCTCTCCCAATTTCATTAACGACGTTTTGCATTGCATTTGCAATGGACTTGATCTGAACCAAACGGAAGAGTTGCACGCAAGAGAACGTGGATTGGTTGTGTCGGTAGATAACGGCCATGGCTTGCATCCTGCCCATTCCGAACTTGCCGATCCTCTCTACAAAACGATTCTTAACGGCGGCATCATCATCAAACACCACGTAAATTACTCCACCGACGGCATGAGCGCGGCAATTTTGAAGAAAATAATGAATGACGCGCAAGTCAAGTACCAAGAGTCCTTCAACAAAAGCGACGTGCGTTGCGGCACCACGCTGGGGCTTGCCACTTCACGCGCGCTGGGCATGAAAACCGTCGATATAGGCATTCCGCAACTTGCAATGCATTCCGCCTGTGAAACCTGCGGTCTTGCTGACGTCGAACAAATGCAAAAGTGCTTGGCAGCAGTGTGGCAAAGCAATTTGCTTGGTGCCGAGTAACGTTGGTCATTGTAGTCGGCGCCAAAAAACGCCGTTAGGCAAAACGTAGGCGCAAGCAACGGCTGCTCTAATCGTAGTGTAATAATATCGAGAGTGCAGCAGGGGCAATTATTGTAAAATGCCGCTGTGACAAAGTATTTTGGAATGCACTTTGTCATCAAGTAAATCTTGGCAAATAAAAAAGCGTTTGAACTACAACGGTTCAAACGCTTTTGCGTAAGCACAAGTTATTTGAATTGAGATTTGACAGCCGCAAGGTATCCCAAGCCGCCTAATCCTGCAACGAACAGGAGTTCAAGCGAAGCAATTTTTGCAATCAGTCCGCCTTGCAAATTCAACGGATCAAACATCTGCAGGTTGACTAACGGCATCCAAGATATCCACGTTTCGTATACTTCGCTTGTTATTTCGGAGTAACAAATTGCCATCACTATGCTGCCAACGGTGCTAATAACGCCGGGCAAAAACATTACCGTCACCAATGAAAGCACTATGGTTGCCGATTGCTTTTTGAGTGCAAACGTAAACGTTACCGTGCAAGCTTGCGCAAACAGCATGGCAATTATTGACAAAAATGTGCAGCACACCAAGCTGCTTACTATTGAAGCGGCGTTAAGGCTGCCTATGCCGCTTGTAATCAAAGTAAAGGAGACTAGCGACACGAGTGACACCGCCCAAAAGATGCCGCCTATTATCAACGCTACAACCGCGTAGGCCGCAAATATTTGCGTGCGGCTTTTGTTGGCAGCAAGGGCAAAATTGATGGTTTTCTCGGTAATTTCTTTGCTCAAAAATGCCGCCGTGCAGCAAATGGCAAACAAATTGGCAACGGATGACAAGCTCACGAAGGATAGCATGCTGCTTTGTACGTCTGCCGCAATGCCTGCCGCGGTGTAATCTTCAACAAACAATATTATTTGCAAAACGGAAACGCCTGCGCTAAGGAGTTCTATTACCACGAATGCAACAAGGGTGCGCCAAAACCATTTGGTTTTTCCAAGGCGAAACAATTCGGCAGAAATTATACTACTCATGTTTTACCTCCTCGCCTTCCTGCGTTTTACCGCGCGTCAAGCGCAAGTAAAAGTTTTCTAGGTCGTCGCTTGCGGTGTTTATTGAATGGATGGCAATCTCTTCCTTGGCAAGTTCCATCACCACGGTAGAAGTCGGCACGTCTGCAAATAGTTCAACGGCGCCCTCCTTCGTCACTGCCGTCTTGCCGAATTTGTCCAGCACCTCACACGCCTTTTCCGCATCGGAAGCAACTATTCTCAATCGCGTGCCGCTTTCTGCGGTCAGCTCCGTTGCCGAAATGGTTTTTAGCACTTTTCCGTTTTCAATAAAGACGTAATCGGTGGCAATTTTGCTCAATTCCGACAAAATATGGCTGGATATCAGTATGGTCATGCCATACTTGCGGTTAAGCATAGCAAGTAACTCCCTAATTTCGTGTATTCCTTGCGGGTCGAGTCCGTTCGTCGGCTCGTCCAAAATCAATATTTCCGGCTTGCCCACCAACGCCAACGCAATGGCAAGGCGCTGTTTCATGCCAAGAGAATAGTTTTTTACAAGCAGCCGAGAGGAAGGGTCCAACCCTACGGATCGGAGGACGTTTTCAAGGTAGGTTTTGTCTTCGGGAATGTCCAGCAATTTGCATTGTGTAATCAAGTTGTCTTTGGCGTTAAGAGACAGGTACAACGCAGGCTTTTCCACAATTGCCGCAACGGATGTCGACTTGCGCTCCGCTCCGCCAAGCAGTTCACAGTGGCCTTGGTCGGCTTTTATCACTCCCGTCAATATTTTTATCAACGTTGTTTTGCCTGCCCCGTTTTTACCTACCAACCCCGTAATGGAGCCGCGTTTAATTTCAAAGCTAACGTCGCTCAGTGCCAAAACGGATTTGAACGTCTTCGTCACGTTTTCCACTTTGATGGCAGTTTCAAACACTTTATTCTCCTCCTTTACTTGCAAAACGGCAACAGGCACTTGCAATGGGGTTTCCCCGTTTGCCTTTCAAGTCGTTTTACAGGTTCGTTCGTACTTTTGCAACGGCTGCGCATTTCAAAGGCGCGCCCGTCGTTAGTTATCAGTATACAACAATTGTTTTGCGCAAGCAAACGAAGAGACGTATTTTTTCAAAATAATAGTATAAAATTCTCGGTGGCGTTTTCAAGGTCGGTATCGTTGCAAAATAATTAAAATGAATGTATAATATATTCAATAATTATCTATCTTACGGTTTGCAAATAGCATTTGGCGCACCGGTCGGCAAATTTTCTGTTTTTGCAAAGCCGCAGGCGCATTGGTGCTTGCAAGGGAGATTTACATGATATTATACAAAAACGGTTTGGTATTAAGAGGTTCCAACCTTGTCACGACGGACATAGTTGCAAACCATGGCAAAATCATCGAGATTGCGCCATGCATCGTCGCCGACGAGCAAACGGAAGTTGTCGAGTGTGAGGGCAAGTACGTTTTGCCTGCCTTGGTAGACCTGCACACGCACGGCGCCCTTGGTTACGACTTTAACACCGCCGATGCCGACGGCATGAAGAAGATAATCGAGTTTTACGTTGCGCACGGCGTAGGCACCTTTTTGCCCACCCTCACTGCCGATAGCGATGAAGTTATTTGCCGTCAGGTCAAGTTGATATGCGAATTGGCCAAAGACTACCCCGAAATTAAGGGTATCAACCTCGAGGGTCCCTTCATTTCACCCGAAATGAGCGGCGGCATTGACGCCAAATTTTTGCAAAAGCCCTCTGCTGATAAATTTTACGAATACCAAAAGGCGGCAAACGGATTTATCAAAATGATTACCGTCGCGCCGGAATTGCCCGATGCCATTCCTTTCATTAGCGAAATTGCCGATGGCGGCGTGGTGGTTAGCATAGGCCACAGCAACGCCAACGGTCGTCAGGTTAAACAAGCGTTGGATGCAGGCGCCAAAAGCTTTACACATTTTGGCAATTTTATGAGCCAAATGGGCGCCTCCGATTTGAATGTGACAGGCTCGGCAATGCTGTACAACGCCTTTGCGGAAGTGGTTATGGACGGCAAAAGCGCAAATAAGGACGTAGTAAGCCTTTTAACAAAGACGAAGGGCGAGGGCAAAATCATCGGCACAACTAATAGTTCCAAGTTTACAGGGCTGGCAGACGGCAATTATCGATTTGGCAATGTGGAAGTCGTCGTTGCGGCAGGGGACGCCTATTACAAGGGAACCAACCTTCGGGCAGGCAGCATGCTGGATGCCTACGCAGGGCTTGCCAATACGGTGGCGTTTTGCAACTTGCCTTTGGCACAAGCCATTGCAGTGTGGACTGTTAACCCTGCCAAGCTCATCGGTATGGAAAGCCGCATCGGCACGATAGAGATAGGTAAAGACGCCGACTTCATCATTTTCGGTTAACGTACAACCTTACTTTCCGCTAATTTTTGGGCAAGAGTAAATGATAGGCGTTTTGCCACAAAAAGTACAAGTCTATCTTGTAATAAATCAATGGCATAGCGCAATTGCACAGCGACGGCGGCAGTTGTTAGCCGTTGCCAAGTTGCAGCCAAATCGGGCAATTGAATAAATTTTCAAAAACGCTTGACTAACTTGCAATAACATAGTAAAATAGCAAGGTATGGGCAATATGCCACTAAAATTAAGGAGAGCGAAAATGAAACAAGGTATACATCCGAATTATCACGAAG
>CAYYTD010000040.1:0-10026 GCA_964474475.1 uncultured Oscillospiraceae bacterium
AAAGTAAGTGAAGGAAAAATACAGCAAACAAGCAAGTGCCGAAAAATGCAATCAAGAATTAAAATAGGCGACGTCGGTTGAGTTTGGAATCGAAATGTCGTCACACAAAGAAAACGAGAATAAGGTCGCATTGAAATTCAACGAAAAAGGCGCAAGAGCACGAAAAAAAGCGAGAATCCGGTCGGAACAAAAATATTGGGCAAAGGAGTGGGAAAGTTGGTTGTTGTGAGAAAAAAGGTTGCCGTGGCGCTACTGGTTGCGTGCATTTGCATTTGTGTGAGCGTGTGCTGCGCCATAATTTTTGCCGAGCCTACCAAAAACGCATCTATAATTGACTTTACCGTGGTGATAGATGCCGGGCACGGCGGAGTGGACGGCGGCGTTGTGGCACGGGACGGCACTACCGAAGCGGAACTGAACCTGCAATACGCCAAGGAACTATCCTTTTTGCTGCGCAACGCCGGATTTGCCACCACTCTCACCCGAAAGGACGGCGGCGGCTTGTACGGGTTGCCATCGAAGGGATTTAAACTACGCGACATGCAAGCGCGCAAGAAAATTGCCGACGATGCAGGCGCGAACATGCTTGTGAGCATACATATGAACAAATATCGCGACCAAAGGCGCAAAGGGGCGCAGGTGTTTTTTCAGAGTGACGACGAAGAAGGAAAAAGGCTGGCAGCAAGCATCCAAAAGGAGCTGAACGGCATGGCAGGCAGGCAATACAAGCCCATTGCGGGAGATTACTACATATGCCGAGAGGTTGGCTGCCCTGCAGTGATTGTTGAGTGCGGTTTTGTGAGCAACGAAGAGGAGCTTGTGGCGCTGAAAACAGAAGAATATCGCAAGAAATTGTGCAACAAGATTTTTTGCGGCATTATGTTGTACCTTTACGAGGGGTGAAAAGCGGAACGCAAAAAGACTACCTTTCTAAATATCAAGGTAGCCTTTTTTTGTGCTTTACAAGTCTTTTTCGGTCTAATATGATTCCGCTGACAGTATTGAATCAATGTTTTGTCATTAGTACAGTACCGTTTGTGTAAATCAAACAAATACACTACTGTGCAAAACAGGTGATGAGCAACTAAATAATTACAAGCCGAGGATTTTTTCGCAGGCGGCGACCACTTGAACGAAGCTTTCTTCTTCGAAGGGGGATTTTAAGCCGCAGGCATCCAAAAGTTCCGTAAAGGTTTTGGTTCCGCCGTAATCGAGGAACTTGATGTACTTGTCAAATGCCGACTTGTAGTCTTCCAAACTCATTGCAAGGAATTGCAATGCGGTGAATTGTGCAAAGCAGTAATCGATGTAGTAGAAAGGACTCTCGAAAATGTGCGCTTGGCGTTGCCAACGGCGGCCGTCTTGAAGGGCGGGAATGCCTTCCGTGGTCATGCTGGGCAAAAATTGCTTTTCCAGCTCGTTGTAGAAACGGTTACGCTCGGCAGGAGTCATGTCCGGATTGTCGTAGCAGGTTTGTTGGAAGCAGTCCACTATCGTTCCGTAAGGAATAAAGGTGACGGCGCCGCCGATGTGGTAGAACTTGTACTCTTCCGTCTTGTCGCCAAAGAAAAGGCTGATCCACGGGTATGCCAAAAATTCCATGGACATGCTGTGCACTTCTGCCGTTTCCATAGATATGCTGCTGAGGAATTCGCTTTCGATAAAGAAAGACTTGTAAAACTCCAAGGCGTGGCCGAACTCGTGCGTTAACACGTCAATGTCCCCTGCGGAGCCGTTCCAGTTGGACAAAATGAAGGGCAATTTGTACTTTGCCAAACCTTCGCAATAACCGCCGCCCCACTTGCCTTCGCGGCTCATTACGTCGAAGCACTCGCTTTCCACCATGGTATCGAACAATTTGCCCGTTTCGGGGGACATTTCGTTGTACATTTTGGATGCGTTGGCGAAAATTTCTTGCGGAGTGCCTATCGGCTTGGGCTCGTCCTTGGTGAACACGCCGTAATCGTAATAATATTGCTTGCCGCCGATGCCTAAATCTTTGCCCACTTTGTTGCGGATTTTGGTTGCAAGGGGCACCAAATACTTGAGCACGTTGGCGCGGAACTTGGCAATATCTTCCTTGCCGTAGCAGTTGCGTTGCATGCATAGGTAACCAAGGGGCGAATAGCCTTCGTAGCCCAGTTTACGCCCCATTTTAGTGCGGACGGCAACGAGTTTGTCGTAAAGGTCGTCCAGTTGGTCGGCGTTGTCTTGCAGGGCTTGGCCCCAGGCGTAAACGGCGCGTTTGCGAAGATCTCTATCGGCGTGGGTAAAGTACTTGGCAATGCCTGCCATGGTGAGCTTTTCCCCTTCAAAATCGATAACAATGCTACTCATGAGCTTGGTGTAAGCCGTGGTAAGCTTGTTTTCTTCTACTCGGTACTGCACGATTGCCGGGTTGCTGGCATCCACCGCCATTTGCAAGTTGGTGAACATGACGGCGGGGAAACGCTCTTCAAGCTGCTTGCGGAAGGGCGTTGTTAAATAGCACTTGCTAATTTCTGCCTCGGCAACGGAGATTTCCGGAGAGATTTCGTCAAGATAATCTTGCTCTTGAGAATAAAACTCGTCGCGAGTATCCTGCGTGAAGCGAATAAAGGCAATGCGAATGTTGGTGCTGAGGTCTTCGCTGTAAGCTTTGTATTCTTCGTGAATTTGATAGAATTCTTCCAAAGTTTGCGCGTTGTTGAAACGCGTTTTGAAGTTTTCCAGCGTGGCAAGAACCTCTTGCTTGTTTGGTCTTACGTATTGGATTTGTGATATTTTCATAACAATAAAACTCCTTGTTATTATTTACTTGGTTGAAATGTGTTCGCCAAAGCGAAAATTGCCGCGACGAAAAGCGTGCGAAATGCCGAAAAAAATCGACAAAAACGGACTGCCTCGCCTACTCCTGTGCAGGAGTGTTGGCTACGGACTGAACGGAAGAAAGGAAATTGGCCACGATTTGGGCGTAAAGCTCCTTATCCGCCTGATAGCTACGCGCGTGAGCGGCTCCGGCAAACAAATGCAATTGGGAAAGGGGGCTTGTGCTTGCGCGATACATATCCTGCGAATGATGGGGATAGATGAATTTGTCGTCCATGCCGTGAATGAAACAGACGGGGACGGTGCTATTAGCTACGCTATCGATGGGGTTGAAGCTGCGGAAGTCGTAATTCATGGTGTAGCGGGACTCGACGTTGGCAAAATCGACGACGGGGAAGGAGGGCAAATGCACGTTGACACGGCAAAGCTCTCGGTAAAAAGCCATGGTTTTACTGTAAGCACAGTCTGCCACCACTGCATCGACGTCGCTACGCAAGCCCAAAAGCCCCAGCACCGTTGCCGCGCCCATGCTTTCGCCGTGAAGGGCAAGGAAGCAATCCTGACCGAATTGGCTGCGGACGAAATCTATAACGGCAGAAAGGTCGTTACGCTCGTAATAGCCCAGCGTGGTATAGGCGCCGTCGCTATTGCCGAAATAGGCGTGGTCGTAAATGACGACGCTATAACCCAAATTGTAGAAAATTTGCGCATATTTGACGGAATTGAGCTTGTTCCAGGTGTGGCCGTGGCAGATAATTACCACGTTGCGCCTACCGTTGAAGTTATCGGCAGGGTTGGGCAAAAGGTCGCCACGCACGGTGCCCTGATAGCCTTGAACCTCGAAGGGCTGCTTGGAAAGACCGTCGTACCAAGAAAAATCTACCCCCACTTGCTCGCTTTGGCGGAGGCGCGCCTCATCCTCGGTATGGCGGACGGGCTTGGTTGCCTGTGTGAGAACCCGTTTGGCAACGAACAATGCGAAAATTGCGTACAAAGCGCAAAACTCGATGATGCAAAGAAGAAGGACAAAATACCATTCCATTGAAAAAACTCCAAAATGAAAGAATGAAAAGCGTTTTAGCGTTCCTTGATGACCATGCCCGAACGCCCTGCAGTTGCCATTTTGTAGATGTCCGATGCCACCATGGCAGGGGTGTAAACCTGACAAAGATTGTAGCGGCAAAACAGGTCGAAATCCATTGAAGAGAGGTGGGCGCACATGTCCGTGGGGACGATGGGCGGACAAACGCAGTTGACCTTGATGGGAATGGAGGACCACTCTTCGGCAAGGCTTTTGGTAAGCCCGATGATGCCGAACTTGGTGATGGAATAGGCAACTTCGCACGAGGCACCCTTGTAACCCCACATGCTGGATACATTGACGACGTGAGGTTTTTGCGCCCTTTTGAGTATCGGCAAAAAGTAGCGGCAACAGTTGTACGCGCTGACGGTGTTGACGTTGAACAGGCGGTTGAGCTCGGTGGAATTGACCTGCTCTATGGTGCCCACCACCGACTGACCTGCATTGTTGACAAGCACATCCAGCGAATGGAAGTATTCGCCTACGAACACCGCCATTGCAGCAACCTGCTCTTCGACGGACAAATCAGCTTGGTAAAGGTGAACGTCGCCGCCGCTTGCGTTGAGCTCTGCTTGCAGCGCCTCTGCCTGAGCCTTGCTTGTGTTGTAATGAAGTATGACACGGTAACCTTTGCTTGAAAATAGCCTTACCGTTGCCGCGCCTATGCCTTTTGCTCCACCAGTGATGAGTACCGTAGATGCCATGTTTACCGCCTTTTGACTGTATTTGTGGGACCTTGGACGAAAAATTGCTTGTGCGTTTTCCCTTGGCAAAACCGTTGTTTTTACCAAAAAAATCGGCAAAATGGGGCTTGCGAAGGGGAAAATTAGATACTATGCGTGTAATAGTATTGTATAATTACGATAAAAGTAGAATTGTTTGTTATATTTGTGTTATTGAGATACGAACAGGTGCAAAAATCGGAAATGGCTAACCGAAAATACAAATGAATTAAGAAAGAAGGGATTCCCATTCGGCGGAAAGGAGTTCCAGCTGCTCTTCCGCTTGGGAAAGCTCTGCCATGACCTGTTGCATCTTGGTGTAGTCGGCGGCGACGGAAGGAGTTGCCATTTGTTGGTGGCAATTTGCAATGGTTTGCTCGCAAAGGGTGATTTGCGCCTCGACCTGCGCCACTTTGCGTGCGCGGTTGGTTTGCTCGGCACGCTGCTTGGCGTTGCGATAGGTGGACTTTCCGTTTTGCGTGGCTCCGTTTGTGGCTATGCTGCCGCCTTGACCGTTGTTTCCGCCCGAAACCGCACCACTTTGATTGGCGATTGCTTCGTTTGCGCCTGTGCCGTTATTGGCGTTCAAGCCGATGTTGGCACCGCCGTTGGCATTATTGCCGCTTGCGTTAATTGAGCCGTTTGTGCCTTTTGCACCACCACAGGCGCCGTTGGCGTTGATTTTTGCTCCGTTTGCGCCCGAACCGTTTCCGCCGCCCTTTACATTGGCGGAACCGTTGGCGGCGTTTTTGCCTCCTTTTTTGCCTGCGGCAAAGACGTCGTAGTTGCCCTGAACGATGGAGATGCTTCCGCCGTCCAGCTCGGCAACGTCCGTAGCAACGCTATTGACAAAATACCTGTCGTGCGACACGAAAAGCACAGTGCCGCCGTAAGAGGCAAGCGCCTGCTCCAACGCTTCGCGGCTGGGCAAATCGAGGTGGTTTGTGGGTTCGTCCAGCAGTAGCAAGTTGACGTCCTTTGCCATGATCATGGCAAGCCCCAGCTTGGCACGCTCGCCGCCGGAAAGGCAACTGACCTGCTTGTAGACGTCGTCGGCGCCCAAAGTGACCTGAGCAAGCAGGGAACGGACTTCCGTTTGGGACATGCGAGTGTTGTCGAACCAAAGTTGATCGATAACGCGCAAATCCCCCTGCAAGTTGAGGTTTTCTTGGTCGTAATAGCCCGTGCGGACGTTTTTGCCAAAGACGATTTTGCCCAAATCGGCAGGGTTTGCCGCCACTATCCTTTTGATTAACGTGGACTTGCCTGTGCCGTTTAGCCCCAAAAGTGCCACTTTGTGACCACGCCGAACCTCTAAATTGGCATTGTTCAGCAGATTTTTGCCGTCAAAGCCGAGCGTTAAGCCCTCTATCTTCAAAGGCACCTCAGACGGATCGGAAGAAAAAGCGAAGTTGAAGCGTGGAGGGCGTTCGTCGGTGGGAGGCGCTTGAATAATCTGCATGCGGTCGAGCATTTTTTCGCGCGATTTTGCCATGTCGGCAGTGGATGCGCGCGCCTTGTTGCGGTCGACGTAATCTTGCAGCTTGGCAATTTCCTTTTGCTGGCGTTCGTATTCCTTTGCCCAAAGGGTGAGTTTTTCCTCTTTGAGCTGCTTGTACTTGGTGTAATTGCCCTTGTAAGGGGTGACTGCGCCCTTTTGAAAATCCCAAATGCGATTGGTGAGCTTGTCCAAAAAGTAGCGGTCGTGAGAAACGATGATGAGAGTGGACTTGTTGTCCGCCAAAAAGCCCTCAAGCCAATCCAAAGTTTTGTAATCCAAGTGGTTGGTGGGCTCGTCCAAAATCATAAGTTCCGGGCGGGCAAGCAGCATTTTGCAAAGTGCCGCCTTTGTTTTTTCGCCGCCGGAAAGGGTGGACACCACTCTGCCTGCAAACTGCGCCATGCCCATGCCGTTGATGACGGTTTTCACCTTGACTTCGACATTGTAGGCATCCTGCGCATCTGCCTGCAAAGTTAAATTGTGGTACTTGGCAGCCAAGCGGCGGTACTCATCGCCATCGGCATCCACCTGCGACATTTGCTCCGCCACCTGCTGAATTTGTGCAATGAGCTTGAGTTGCGGTTCAAAAACGGTAAGCATTTCGTCCTGCAAGGTGCGCTCGGAAGTGAAATCGGCATTTTGCTTCAAATAGCCGACGGAAAGACCGCTCTTGTAGCTGATACTTCCGCTGAAAAGCTGCTTTTCGCCTGCGATGCAGGAAAGAAGGGTGCTTTTGCCACTGCCGTTTGCCCCTACAAGACCTATGCTGTCCCCTTCGTGAACTTGCAAATTGACGTTGTTGAATACCGTTACGTCGCCGTAGCGAAACTGGGCATCGTTGAGTTGAAGAATCATAATAAAACTTGAAAATAATTGCCGTTAGCGGCGTTTGCGCTTGGGCTTTGTGCCCTGCCGCTTGTACTTGGCAGTTAAATCGAACAATTTGAGAAAACCGTAAAGCAAAAACGGCATTACCAAAATGAGCACGAGCAGCAGCAAAACTTGCTCACGCGTGAGGGTGGCGTACTCAAACAAGGCACGTGTGGAGGGGAGTGAAATGCCCAAAAGCACCACTGCCCAAATGAGAACGTACATTGCCACCTTCCACCATTTGTCAAACGGCCGACAGGCAACGAACAGTGCGAAAATGCCGCCGAAGGTGTAAGCAATTGCCACCACGGTGCTGAACTGGTTTACATCGGTGAAGATGGGCGGCTCGGTGCACAACGCGTGTGTGACGTACAGCCCCACCGTTGCCGGGCAAGCATCGGCGCAATACGTTTGCCAAAAAGTTGCCCTTGATGACCTTTTCGTTGGGCTGCAATGCCAAAACGGTGGTTGGCAACGCCACTACTACCCACTCCAGCAACATAAGTTGGCTACTTGCAAAGGGGCTTTGAAGTTCCAAATTGAAACCGAAATAGGTAACGATGAGCATTAGATTGATGAAAATGACGTAGATGGTCTTCATGAAGTACATGGAAGTACTGCTTTGAATGTTGTTGACCACACGCCTGCCCTCGGCAACCACCTTGGGCAAAGAGGAAAAACTGTCGTCCATGAGCACCAAGTGGCTCACGTTGCGTGCAGCATCGCTTCCCCCTGCAAGGGAAATGGAACAGTCGCTTTCCTTCATGGCTAAAATGTCGTTTACGCCGTCGCCCGTCATGGCTACGGTTGCGCCTGCCTCCCTCATGGCTTTGACCAAAATTGCCTTTTGCTCCGGAGAGACACGCCCGAAAACGGTATATTTGGTTGCCGCTTGAATGACTTGCTGTTCGCTCATGCCCTCCAAGCTGACGTAATTTTCCGCACCTTCGATGCCTACGCGCATGGCGATGCTGGATACGGTGGACGGGTTGTCGCCGGAAATGACCTTGACGGCAACGCCGTTATTTTTGAACCAAGCAATGGTTTCTTCCGCATCTTCACGGATGTGGTCTTCGATTGCGATGACGCACACGGGGCGGCGAACCTGCGGCAACTCTCCCTTGTAAATGCTCGACGACGAATGAACGAGCAGCAGTACGCGAAGTCCCTCTGCCGCGTACTTGGCAACAAGCTCGTCTACGCGGGGATTGGGCGTTTTGAGAACAAACTCCGGTGCGCCCAGCACGTAGGTACCTGCACCCTTGAAAGACACGGCGGACAGCTTGCGCTGGGACGAAAAGGGAATGATGTCCGTTGCCTGCAAAGCAGGGTTTTGGGGGTTGCCGAAGAACTTTTTGAGTGCCTTGGCGGTGACGTTGTCCGCCTGCAAAGCCCTATTCATGGAGCCGAGAATTTCCCTAACGGTGTACTTTTGCCCCGATGAGCGCAGGTCGATGCAATCTACAACGCGCATGGAACCGTCCGTAATGGTACCCGTCTTATCCAAGCAAAGGGTATCTACGCGGGCAAGCATTTCGATGCAGTACAGCTCTTGCACCATGGTGTTGTTTTTTGCCAGCCGCATGAAAGATGCTGCCAAAGCAATGGTCGTGAGCAAAAAGGGCCCTGCGGGAATCATGGTGATGACGGAACCTGCGGTGAACTTGAGGGCATCCTTGTCCAAATTGAAAAGGGAAAAGCCCTCTAAATTGCCCTTGACATTAATTACATACAAACTTACCGTTGCAGGAATGATGACGATGGCAACGAAAACGAGAATTGCCTTGAGAGAACGCAACATTTGGCTGCGTGGCTTTTGGTACTGTTGCGCCTTGCCGGTTAGCCCCGAAACGTAGTTGTACTGCCCGACGGCGTTTACCCTTGCGGTGCAACTTCCCGAAACGACGAAACTGCCTGCGTAAAGAACGTCGCCAACTTGCTTGACAACGGCATCGCTTTCGCCCGTCAAGATGGACTCGTTTACTTCCACGTAGCCATCCGCAACAATGCAGTCGGCGGAGATTTGGTCTCCGTTTTGCAGGCGAATGACGTCGTCCAGCACCATATCGCTGACGGAAATAACTTCTACTTGGCCGTTACGCACCACCCTTGCCTTTGGCTCGGTGATGAGATTGAGCTTGTCGAGAGTGAGCTTGGACTTGATTTCTTGCACGATGGCAATGAGCGTGTTGGCAATGACTACCGGCAAAAATGTGCATTGGTTGAACAAGCCGTGCACGCAAAGCACGAAGGCAATGACCATGTACAAAATATTGAAAAAGGTAAAAACGTTGCTGAAAACTATTTGCGCAATGCTTTTGGACTTTTTGCCGTCGGCGTTGACGAAGCCATCTTCCGTGCGCGCATCTACCTGCTCTGCCGAAAGCCCCTGCTCGATGGGCGGCGAAAAACGCTCCACTGCGGACAAATCGGCAGGAAGCTGAATTTTCTTTTTGCGCTCCTTGGCAGGCTCCTGCTCACATTGCTCTGCGGCAGGAAGCTCGGCGCTGTTTTGCGACGGTAGTTGATCGTCGTAATATTGATTACTCGTGTTGCTCTTCATGTTACAAAATAAACTTTATTTAATTAACCTTTTTACAAAAGGGCTATTTGCCTTTAATTGACCTGCTTGAAGGCGCCGTTTGAAAATTCGTAAATCGTGTCGTACCCTTGGTCGGCAAGTTGTTTGAGCTGATAGCCGAAGTTCTTGATTTTTTTGAGAACAAGGACGGGGGATTTTTCACGCAAGTGACGGCAGGAATCGTAAACGTCCACAAGGGACTTGCGGTCGATGTTCTTATCCACCAGCACTGCAATGCCGCCGCTCGGAGCAAGATTTGCACCACGCTCTTCCAGCAAAAGCACGATACGCTCGAACCCGATGCTGAAACCGCAAGCAGGAACGTCGGTGCCCGTCATTTTGCCTATCATTTTGTCGTATCTGCCACCACCGCCGACGGAGCTGGTCATGCCGTCCACGGAGATTTCGTAAATGGTACCCGTGTAGTACCCCATGCCACGCACCAAAGTGGGATCGAACACCA
>CAYYTD010000040.1:10036-10576 GCA_964474475.1 uncultured Oscillospiraceae bacterium
CTTTGCCGTTCTTGACTGTGTTATTGGTGACAAAAAGAATGTCTTCCACGTTGGACTTGACCTCTTGGGGCAAAAATTCGCCCAGCTCATCAACGCAAGCGGCAAAGGGATCGGCCGCGGAGGTGATGCGGTTGATCATGTCCACAAAGGCAACGGCTTTGCCGGGGGCAATTTGCTCGATTTCGTCCATGACGCCGGTGACGCCGATTTTGTCCAGCTTGTCTAGCGCGATAAACACGGAGGGCTTGACGGAATCGTCGAAACCGCAACGCTCGGCAAGGGCGTTGAGCAGGCGCCTATCCGACAGGCGCACTTTTACGTCCGTAAAGCCAAGGTCGCCAAGGGCATCCATAGTGGCGGAGATAAGCTCCGTTTCCGCAATGTTAGAAGGCTCACCGATGACGTCGATGTCGCACTGCATGAACTGACGGAACCTGCCGCGTTGAGGACGGTCGGCACGCCAAACATTGTCCATTTGAATTGCCTTGAATACGGCAGGCAACTGACCGCTGTTGTTGGCGTCAAAGCGGGAAAGGGGTA
>CAYYTD010000041.1:0-10432 GCA_964474475.1 uncultured Oscillospiraceae bacterium
AATTCCAAAAGTAGGTTTCGCACCTATATTCACAACAGCTTTATACTCACTACCATTTACGTTAATTCTACCCTCAAATACCCCAACGGGCAACTCTTTGTGACCATCTACGTTAATATTGGCGGTAGGAAAATGTAGGTTTCTGCCCATTGCTCTGCCATGAACAACAACGCCCGTAATAAAGAACGGTTCGGACAGTAGCGCATTCAACTCAGCAATTTGATTGCCGTGCAACAAATTAAGCAAATAATCAGTGCCTATTTTTTCTCCGCATGAATAACAGCTATCCACTACCGAAACCGTACAGCGACCATTCACAACGGGTTTTACGCAATCGGAAGTTAACCTGTCAACGCCAAAAGTATAGTCTTGCCCGCAAATCAATGCAGCTACGTCGTACAAGCCGAGCAAATTATCTAAAAAAAGTTTGCCGGGCAAATTTGCAAAATATGCGTTGAAGTCTTGCACTATCAGGTAATCAATACCGCAATTTTGAAATATCTCCATCCTTTCGTCTTCAGTAAATAACATGCCGGAAGTTTTTCCGAAAAAGGATTTTGGTGATTGAGAAAAAGTAAAAATGGCTGTTTTACCGTTAACGCGTTCGCTAATATGCTTGGCCTCTTCAACAAGCTGCAAATGCCCTTGATGCAAACATGCAAAATAGCCCAAACACAAAGCCAAAGGTTGATCAATTTTTTCTCCAAATTTTACAACTTTCATCGTCACAAAGAATTTTTCATATAAAATTCTAAATCGAGTTTACCACCAGCAGATTTACCAACGCCAAAAAATGTTCCTTTACAAAATATTCTGTGATAGTCATCAAAATTGCACGACACTTTGCGACCAAAGTTTATATCATCAAAATACTTGTCGTCATACTCATATATAGGCAAATCTTCAATAGGATAGGTCACACTTAACAGGCAGGCTTCTTTCTTTTCTTTAATTTCGTCCATCGTGTAAGCATCAGCAATATCAAAGCATCCCGAACTCAAACGAATCAGCGCTGCCATATATCCCACCGAGCCGCACGCAACAGCCAAATCGCGCGCCAACGAGCGTATGTACGTACCGCCACTGCATTCAATATCAAATATCACAGTCGATTGGTCAATCATATACAACAAATCAAAACTGTAAACGGTAACTTTTCTGCGCTTCAATTCAACCTGCTCTCCGTTTCGAGCCAGCTTGTAAGCACGTACTCCGTTTACAGACAATGCCGAATAAATAGGCGGAACTTGTTCAATTTCCCCCAACAAGCCGCTCAAAGCGTTTCGTATCGCACTTTCATCTGGAATGACGTTTGATGTTTCAGTAATTCTTCCATAAGAATCAAGCGTATCGGTGGTAATACCAAATTTGAACACTGCGCGATACTTCTTCTTTTTGTTAGTTAACAAATTGAATAGTTTCGTCGCCGAGCCAACTGCAATTGGCAAAACACCTGCCGCACCTGGATCCAACGTTCCTAGGTGACCTATTTTAGGCTGATGCAAGCAACGCTTCAAGCAAACGACAACGTCGCTTGCCGTTGCACCTACAGGCTTAATTACGTTCAAAAAACCGTTCATAAATAAAAATCAACAACTCGTACTATTTTTTCAACAACGTCTTCAAACATTCCGTTAATAATGCATCCCGATGCAAAAAGATGACCGCCACCGCCAAAATGTTCGCAAATTGTTCTAACGTCAAAATAACGGCCTCTCATGCTTACCTTGTACACGTTTTCGGCATGTTCAACTATGCAAACACCAACTTTCACGTTTTTAATATCAATGGCAAATCGCACAAGCCCGGACGTTGCAGTTGCATCCAACGAAAGCGACTCAAGGTCGTTTTTCGTTACGTACAAAAGAGCCAACGTACCCTGGTGATACATTCTCAAACGAGAGAGAACCAACCCATACAGTTTTGTTTCCGCTATACTTCTGTTGCAATAAAAACTCTCGTAAACAAGCCTTGTGGATGCACCACGTTTACACAAATCAGCAGCCATCAAAAAACAATCGGCATCCGTGTTAGAGTGTGCAAAGTTGCCAGTATCGGTGCTTAAACCCATGTACAAATAGGTTGCAATTTCCGGGTCAATTCTAACTTCCAATGCCTTGATGATTTCATACACCATTTGACAGCAGCTTGCGTAATCTGCCAAATAATTGTAGGTAGAATAATATCCACCGCCGTGATGGTCGATCGTTATACTTCTGGGAAATTTGTAATAAACGCCTGCAAAAGAACCAAGACGATTCACATCGCCGCAGTCCACTGCAACGTACAAATCAAATTCGCCTTCGAGAGTTTTCGATATATTCTTCGTTTGAGGAAAGTGCGAAAAACTATCGATCAAATCACCATCACAAAACAAAGAAACGGCCTTGCCCATTTTTTGAAGGGCAAGCCGCAGTGCGACGGAGGCGCCAATAGTATCTCCGTCGGGATTTGTATGAGCAAACAAAGCTATTCTATTCTTTACACGAAGCAAATGCACAACTTGCTCAATCGTTGCTTTCTGTATTAATTTCATTTAATAACTCGTCAATTTTTTGTCCGTAAGACATCGAAGTATCTAATACAAATTGAAATTCGGGAACCTTGCGAATGTGCATCCCCTTAGAAATCTCTTTGCGAATAAAACATGCACTATCGGCAATAGCCTTAAAGGTTTCGGCAGCTTTTTCAACATTGGTTGAATAAATACTGACGTAAACCTTGGCATAGGAAAGCTCCCTATCACACGAAACGTCCAACACTGTGAACATTTCGGTGATTCTCGGATCTTTTACCTTCTTAGTAAGCAATTCGGCAATGCGACGCTTAAACTCGGCATTTAATTTATTAGTTCTATCGTTCATTGAGCAATCTCTTCCATTTGATAAATTTCAAATACGTCGCCAACCTTAATGTCGTTGTAATTTTCAACGGAAATACCGCACTCGTAGCCAGAAGCAACTTCCTTTACGTCATCCTTGAAACGTTTAAGTGCAAGTATATTGCCGTCGTAAATGCTAACGTCGTTACGGTAAATTCTAACCTTGGCAGAGCGCATAGCCTTACCGGAAGTTACGTAGCAACCTGCCACGGCACCAACACCGGTAATCTTGAATACTTCACGAACGTCAACAGAACCAATAATGTTCTCGCGGAACTTGGGAGCAAGCATACCTTTCATTGCGGCAGTAACGTCGTCAACCGCATCGTAAATTACGCTGTAAGTGCGAATGTCAACGCCTTCTCTTTCCGCCAAAGCCTTGGCATTAGAGTCGGCACGCACGTTAAATCCGATAACGATTGCACTAGATGCTTTTGCAAGCATAATATCCGTCTCGTTAATTCCTCCAACACCACCGTGAATGGCAGAAACTTTAACTTCTTCGTTAGATATTTTTTCCAAGCTGGATTTCAAAGCTTCCAAACTGCCTTGAACGTCCGTTTTAATGATGATATTAAGGGTTTTGAGTTGACCTTCTGAAATACGACCAAACAAATCATTGAGGCTGATAGATTGAGTTTGACGAGCATTTTCAAGCTTAATCTTGTCCTTGCGCTCTTCAGCCGCCTTTTTAACGAGCTTTTCATCGGCTACGTACATGTAGTCGCCCGCTTGAGGAACTTCCGAAAAGCCCAAAACTTCTACGGGCATTGAGGGGCCTGCGGACTTAACCTTCTTGCCCTTATCGTCAAACATGGCGCGGATCTTGCCCGTGGCGGAACCGGCAATTAAGCTATCACCAACGTTAAGAGTACCATTGCTTACGAGTATCGTAGCAACGGGGCCTCTGCCCTTGTCGAGACGGGCTTCCAAAACGGTTCCTGTTGCACGTTTTGCAGGATTTGCCTTGAGTTCTTTAATTTCAGTAACAAGCAACACACTTTCCAGCAACGTTTCTATGCCCATACCCGTCTTTGCAGACAACGGAACCATGATGGTTTCGCCGCCCCACTCTTCAGGAACAAGACCGTACTCGGTTAATTGCTGCTTTACGCGATCGGGATCGACGTGAGGTTTGTCCATCTTGTTGATCGCAACGATGATAGAAACTTCGGCAGCTTTTGCGTGGTTAATAGCTTCAATCGTCTGCGGCATAACACCGTCGTCCGCTGCAACAACGATAATTGCAACGTCGGTAATCTTGGCACCTCTTGCGCGCATAGCAGTAAATGCTGCGTGTCCGGGCGTGTCGATAAAGGTAATAGTTTCTCCGTGAACCGTAACGGTATACGCACCGATATGTTGCGTAATTCCGCCGGCTTCTCCGCTTGTAACGCTAGTATTACGAATTGAGTCGAGCAATGAAGTCTTACCATGGTCAACGTGTCCCATAACGGTAACGATGGGGGCACGCTTGGTGTCATTCAACAATCCGTCGTCAGCATCAGCCATCGAAATAATCTCTTCGGCTGTTTTTTCCATTTTTAATTCAAGTTCAACACCGTGCAAACTTGCAACGTATTCGGCGTAGTCAAAATCAACCGAATCGTTTATGGTCTTCATTATGCCTTCTTTGAACAGTTGTTTGATGATTTCCGATGCAGAAACACCAATTCTCTCACTCAATACCTTAATGGGAACTTCCTTGGTGGATACAACTGCGTGAGTGATTTTGGGTGCCACTACCCTTGCCGCGTTGGAATCGGATTTTTTGCGATTCCTGCGAACTACTTTATCCTCATCATAATCGCCGGAGTAATCTTTGGTGATTAAGCTCTTTTTAGAAGTATTTACGCGCTTTTCGTCCGGACGGTCCTTGGTCTTGTTTTTGTTGCCATGAGACTTTTGCGGATCGTTGCGCGGAATATCAACGGGAGCGGCAAATTTCTTCGCACCCGAATTAGGCTTGGATTGCGGAGTGCGCTTGTCTTGCGCAGACTCGTCTTTGTTGTACGGAGCCCTACGATCTCCCTGTCTGTTAGCGCTGTTTGCGCCATTACGAGCAGGACGCGACGTGTTCGAAGTCGCACCGCCTTGTTGCCTTTTGTCCTGTTGCGGACGTTGAGGCTGGCGTGTTGCCGAAGTGTCCAAAAACTTTCTAACGCGCACGTTACCTTTATCGTCAGTGTACGTTTTAACTTCTCTGCCGTCAACGACGACACTAACAACCTTGGGCGTATGTTGAACCTCCGCCGCAACTGGAGCGACCTCCTTTGCTTCGGCGGTTTCATTCTTAACGTTACTAATATCCGAAACTGTCGGGGCTGCAACTTCCGAAACGGGTTCCTTCGGTTGAATGTCCTCGATTTTTTCTTCCTTGGGTTGAACGACTTCAACAACGGGAGCAGTGTTATCCACCACTTCATTGGTTTCAACGTACAACGATTCCTCTTCCTGACGCGCAAACTCTATTTTGCGTGCACGAATAGCATCCGACAAAGCCAATGCACGCTGCTTAACGTTTGCAATGCTTTGTTGCGCTTCACGTTCGGCTGAAGCTAAAACCACCTTTAGTTGCTTGATACTTTCAAACCCTTTATTAGTTTGCGTATTGTTTGTATTTGCCATTATTACCTCCGACAATACTACTGCACATTATTCAAAATTGCATCTGCAAGCGATTTGTCGCATATCGCAAGCACTTTGCAATTTTTGTTCTTTAGTGACTTAATTTCGTCAATTTCCAAAATAGGGCAACGTATAGCTGCACACGCTTTACTGAGCTGCTTTGCGGAATTCTCGGACAAATCAGCCGTGCGAATGACCACAAATACTCTTTTGCGGCATTTCAAAATGCCTTCGTATCCGTATGCAACGGAACCCTTTTTAATTGCAAAACCTATATATGTTTGTATTTTACCGTTCAATTAAACTCTCCAATTCTGCGGCAATTTGCGGAGTGATTACAAAACCGTTTGTTTTTGCAAAGTGTTTGTTGCTTACTGCACGTTTAATGCAATCTGCACACTTACAAACGTAAACACCCCTGCCGTTCATCTTGCCCGTGTAATCTACAACGGCAACGCCGTCTACACCCACAAGGCGAACAAGTTCGTTTTTGGGACGATAATTCCTGCACGCAACGCACATACGATTAGGTATTTTCGACGTTTTCAACTATGCTTCCTCTCCAACGTTTTCAATATCGTCAAACATTCCGCTTTGAAGTGCTGCAGAATAGGATTTGACGTCTATCTTCCAACCTGTCAAACGGGCAGCCAAACGAGCATTTTGTCCCTCTTTGCCGATTGCCAACGACAACTTTTCGTCAGGTACAACAACTTTAGCTTCCTTCACGTCTTCATCGGCTTGAACGATCATAACCTTTGCAGGCGACAAGGAACGTGCAATGTAATCGAGTATATCTTCGCTCCAAGGAATAATATCAATCTTCTCTCCGCCAATTTCGGAAACGATAGCGTTAACTCTTGAGCCTTTGTTACCTACGCAAGCACCGACGGCATCAACTTCCGGGTCGGTAGAATACACTGCCATTTTCGTGCGGAAGCCTGCTTCGCGAACGATTCCTTTAATTTGCACGATGTCTGCGCGAATTTCGGGAACTTCGTTTTCAAACAAACGCTTAATAAACATGTAACTTGCTCTCGAAAGCAAAACTTGCGTTCCGCCGGCACCGTCTCTCACGCGCTTAACCAAAACTTTAATTCTGTCGCCAACGTGGAATTTTTCTCCGGGGATTTGTTCCTGCGTAGTGAGCGTACCTTCCATAAGATTCTTGCCTATTTCAACGAAAATAGTGCCGTCATCTTTAATTCTACTTACAACGCCAATCAAAAGCTCGTTTTCTTTGTCCGAATACTCACTAAAGGTCACGTCTTTTTCTGCCTGGCGCAAACTGTTCATAATCACTTGTCTTGCGTTTTGCGCAGCAATTCTACCAAATGTGCGGGGGTCAATTTCCGTTGTAATTTCATCTCCCACTTTGCACTGCTTTTTAATTTCACGAGCTTCTTCCAAAGAAATTTCCTTTTCGGGAGCCTCTACGTTTTCAACGACGACTTTACTGATGTACACTTTTATCGAAAACTTTTCGGGATTGGTTTTAACAACGATGTTAGAAGCCTCACCGTAATTCTTTTTACAAGCAATAGTCAAAGCTGTTTCCAACGATTCGATTACGCGTTCTTTGCTAATGCCCTTACTTTTTTCCAATTCATCAAGTGCAAGGAAAAAATCCTTATTAGTCATTGTAAGTTTCCTCCTAAAATTCTATAACGGGTTCAACCTTTGCGGTATCTGCAATATTAAACTTAATTCTTCCATCATCCGTTTCAATTTCAAAATCATCTGCCGTATATGCAACCAGCACACCGACAAACTGCTTTTTTGAGTTGAAAGGTTTGTAAAGCTTTACGGTTATTTTTTTGTTTAAATTTCTTTTGTAGTCCCTCTGCAACTTGAGGGGCCTGTCAATTCCCGGTGACGACACGTTAAGTGTGTACGGCACTTTAATCGGGTCCAATTCGTCCAACGGCTCGTCTATGGCACGATGCAACTTTTCACAATCGTCGATGGTAACACCACCGTCCTTGTCGATTACAATCGTCAAGTTCATTCCATCAAACTTTTTCTCATACAACACTTCAATTACTTCAAGCCCAAAACCTTCGGCAATGGGGTTGACCAATTGAAAAACCGAATCAGAAACTTTTCCCATACGACTCCCTTATAAAAAGCTGAGAGTGGAGAAATATCATCCCCACTCTCACCGTAGTAATCATTTAGATACGAGGTAAGAAAACCGCGGCAAGCAGAAAGAAAGTTTTTAGTTAACGGCTTTCTGAACAAGCGCAATTCTTGAACACGTTTAGTATACCATATCGATTCCACTTTGACAACTGTTTAACCCAAAATATTCTCAAACTATATGTATTTTAGAAGACTCCAGTATTAGTTGTTAACCAAATAGCAACGTGCAAAGGCACACGATATGGCAACAAATGTAACGGTCGCGCAAGGGCTAAACTTTGGCAGATAGCTTTTTGGCCAATTTTACAATACAATTTGCAACCAGTTCGCATCGTTCGTTTGCTGCATTAACGTTGGCAATAGGCACTTTGCAGGCTTTTGCAACATCCTCAAGTTTTTGACAATCGGGCTTTTTATTTACTCCCAGTTCGTCAAACGTTTGAGAGAAAAACTCCGATTGCTCAATCACCTTGTTTTCAAAACAATATCCAACGGGAGCCGCATAGTAATTTACCAAATCTATTATCGTGCCCAAATCAGTTCCGAGCAGCGTACTTCCGTACGTAAACTTGTACAAATCTCCAACAATTTCCGTCAAGGTCGGAAAAAAAGGCAATTTGCTAACTGCGGTGTTCCATTTTGACAATAAATGGTCTTCAATGCTTTTTTCCGGGTTAACGAAAGTGGCAAATTTTTGCACGATATTTCCGTTAAGTATCTTTATTGCGCAAATTGACACCATTTTGTCTTTCGTTTTGTTTTTGCCTGTCACGTCGGCATGCAAAACGACAATATTTTGACCGTACAACTTGTTGCTGTTAGGCAAAATCTCATCAAAGCCCACTTGCTTGTACTCAACGTATTCTTCAGGCTTAACCAGCATATAGGTTTGCGGCACGGGCTTGCTTTGAAACGGTCTTGACGAAATAGGCAAAATATTACAATTGCACATATCGTACACAACCATTTCCAACTGCCCGGCAAATTTGTTAAAAGTAACTTTGCCACGTACCACAACAGACATCGTGTCGTAAATGGCCATCAACTTTTTCATTTTTTTGTCGTTTGCTGCCATTTTGCGGCGGCTGAGAGACAAAACCTCGGCATCGGATTTATTTTGTACCGTTTGCTTCAAAGTTTCAACGTCGGTAACTTGAAATTGAGCAAACATAATGCAATTGATTTTTCCTCCGGAGTCGTCCGCCAAAACAAACTTACAAACGTGCACGTTTGGATTATTTTTAGACTTTTTTAGCGTTTTTTCAAAAATTCGTCCGCACAGAATACAAGAATCCATCTGGTCGCGAATGTCGGAAATGTACATGGGGCTTCCATGTATTTCCTTTCCTATGTGGGGCGCAACGTCGGTAATAGTATGATGCCGCGAAGGCTTGAGCAATTCTTTGTTGATGGCTAAGCGAACGAGCTTTTCTTGCTCCTCAACACGGTTTTCCACCTCACATTCAACGTTCTCTTCCGCCAAAAATTCACATTCGTAGCAGGTATATCCTGCAAAGAACGCAGCCAATTTGTTGCAAAACTCACACAATTCAATGTTTCGCAAAAGAATCGAATTTACGATAAATATCGTTTGTATTTTATTCGTGTCCACAAAGCTAACCTGCGTTTTTTCCTTGTCTATAGTGGCAAACAGAGGAAATTGCTTTCGGATTATTTCAAACAAATGGCGCTTGAAGGATACCTCCGTAAACTTGTCGTCTACAAGGGAAACGGAGCAATAATAGCCCGACGGGACGACGGATTTAACCTTGTCGATTATTGCTCTTTTCGTTTCGGGTGGTATTGCACGGCTGTTGGGGTACGAAAGAGTGCAAAACACCTTTTTCACGTCCCTATCAACCTTAATAGACCTAACCCTCAAATCGGGCATATCGGGAAATTTAGTTTTTAATTCATCAATTATCATGTATTAATAAATCAATTTCTTTCTTAAATTCTTCAAGTGCAACGTCGGAAGTAACCGTTTTGTACTTTACTCCACGCTTAAAAAATACAAATTTGCCTGCAGCACCTGCAATTCCAAGGTCGGCATCCGCACATTCTCCGGGGCCGTTTACCTCGCAACCCATTACTGCAATCTTAACGTTGGCGGGCAAGTCTTTAACGTAATTGTAAACTTGCGATGCAATGCCTTCAAGGTCGACAGAGCATCTACCACATTTAGGGCAGGAAACGAAGGTAACGCCACTCGCAAGATGAAGCGAACGCAAAATCTCCTTTGCCACAGCAACTTCTTCCACGGGGTTTCCCGTCAACGAAACTCTAATCGTATCGCCAATTCCTTCTTGAAGTAACGTGCCGATACCTATAGCGTTCTTAACTATTCCTATTTGCGGAACGCCCGCTTCGGTAACTCCAAGATGAATTGGATATCCCAGTTTGCAAATTTGACGGTTGGTAGCAATCGTAGTCAATACATCGCTACTCTTAACGGATAATACAATGTTTCCAAAGTTACGCTTCTCAAAATACCTTACGTACTCAGTTAGACTGTTAACTAACGCAAGATTTTTGTCGCCCTTCGCTTCAACCAATGCCTCTTTGTTAACCGAACCGCCGTTTACGCCTATTCTAATTGCAACGCCGTTTTGCTTTGCGCAATCGATAACACTATCCAGTTGTTCGGGCAAAATGTTGCCGGGATTAATCCTTATCTTATCCGCCCCTGCCTACAGTGCCCCCAAAGCAAGTCGATAATCAAAATGATTATCCGCAATGAGAGGAAGGTCGAAACGACTTCGAACAACTCTTAAAGCACTC
>CAYYTD010000042.1:0-10160 GCA_964474475.1 uncultured Oscillospiraceae bacterium
AGGGGCGGAGGTGATTTTGCCCGTGACACCGCCCAAGCCCTCTTTGATGAGCTGCTTGAGTGACCAACCGGCGCAATAGCCTGTGAGCATGCTTAAATCGTGCAGGTGAATTGCCGCAGTGCGATGTGCCTCGGCAATTTCCTCATCGTAAACTTGGCTGAGCCAGTAGTTTGCCGTGATTGCACCGCTGTTGGACAAAATTAACCCTCCGACGGAGTAGGTTACGGTGGAATTCTCCTTTACGCGCCAGTCGGCAATTTTGAGATAGTTGTCTACAACGGATTTGTAGTCGAGAATGGTTTCCCCTATGTTGCGGACGTTTTCGTGATTTTTGCGATACAAAATGTACGCCTTGGCAACGTTGGTGTAACCTGCCTGAATAAGTACCGTTTCGACACTGTCTTGCACGTCTTCGACACCGATGACGCCGTCCTTGACCTTGGATGCGAAATCTGCCGTGACCTTGAGCGCAAGCATGTCTATTACGTCCTTGTTTTGGGGGACGTTTTGGGCGTTGAACGCCGCTGAAATTGCGTTACTTATTTTGTCAAGCTCAAAATCCACTACTTGACCGTTTCTCTTTTTTATTTGATACATAAAGAGTTCCTCCGTGTTTGCTACTTGCTGTGATGCTCGTGCCAAAGAATTTCGTTGATTCCTGCCCGAGCGTGCATTGATATTCTATCCCATAAAAGGGGGCTTTGTCAATGGTTAAAACACAATATCTTGTGTTGTTTTTTCATTATTAACACAATATATGGTATGTCTCTCATAACCCTTTGACAGACATAAGAATGAACTTGTAACATTGGGGGCGTGGGCGAACGTGACAAAAAGCGCGGCAAGAGCCTTTGCAAGGAAAATGCAAAAAAAAAGTATAGAAAAAGTAAAGTTTTTTCAAAATGGGTATTGACAGGGGGTAATTTGAGTGGTATACTAATTGACGGTTATATAAGCTTGATGTTATGTTCAAGCGTTTCTACCAACAATTCAATTGTTGACTATAACCCCCTCCATGAATTTTTGATTTCATACCGAATCAAACTCCATAAAAAAAGGAAAGGTCTCCATCGCCTTTCTTTTTTTTGTGGTTTTTTATTATTTTGTTCTTTATAGTTAGAATTGGCACTTGACGGTTTTGCCTGTGAGTTTTTCGTACTTTTTATTATTTTGTTCTTTATAGTTAAAATGGGCAACTTGTGACTATCGTTATTGCTACTGATAGGGACTTGCGGGGAATTGGAAGTTGATGCGAATTTTGCAATAGTGAGAACGTTAATTTGCAACGAAGCGAAGGTAAAGTAATTGCACCATCGTTATTACATTGAGCTTTGTGCAAGCCGAAAGTTGCTGAAAACAGCCGTCACGACGGTTGCAAAGGGCGAAATTGCTACAAATGGGGCAATTAAACCTTTCTGCACGCTGCGACTTGCAAGGAGATTTCGAATGCGACGAAATTTGTGCTTATTTTCCATTACTTGGAGTTGCGCAATTATAAAGGAAGTTTATTATTATCTATTATTAAGTAATAATATTTCACTTTTGCTGAATTTTGTTTGCCAAACAATTGAAAATTGTGCCGCAATTGTGTATACTTGAGTGTAGGAGATTTTTTATGGCTAAGAAAAACTTGTGGAAAAAATTACTGACGGCGCTTGCAATCGTCATTTTAATTTGTGGTCTTGCGGTAATTTTATTTTCAGGAGATAATTACGCCGTTGTGCAAGCCCTTTTCAACGGGGACACGGACGGCTTTATGGATGGTATACAGTCGCTTGGGGCAAGAGGCGTGATCGTATTCGGGTTGCTGTCGATGTTGCAAGTGATACTGACCTTTTTGCCTGCGGAACCCGTGCAGGTGCTTGCAGGCATCAGTTACGGATTTTGGAACGGCTTTTTGATTTGCCTGGCAGGCGTGTTTGTGGGCAACACCATTATTTTCCTATTGTACAAAGTTTTCGGCGACAAACTTGACAATTACTTTCACAAAAACATCGAAGTGGATTTTGACATATTGAGGGAATCCAAAAGAATAGTTTTGTTGATATTTATTTTGTACTTTTTGCCTGCCATACCCTACGGGCTGATTTGCTTTTTTGCCGCTACGGTGAACAAAAATTACTTCCGTTACATTACCGTAACGGTGCTTGGCGCCTGCCCGTCCATAATGATTGGCGTGGGACTTGGGCACATTGCCATTACGTCCAGCTGGATTTTGTCCCTGTGTCTATTTGGCGTGCTGGTGATACTAATAGTTTTGCTGTACGCATTCCGTGACAAAGTATTTAAAAAAGTAAACGAATTTGCAGTGAAGCAATTCGGGTACTCCTCTAAAACCAAAGTTCAAAAGCCAAACGCCTTGTTGCACGGCATGGTGTGGCTTGGAATGAAAATTTGGCTTGGGCTGAACATTAAGCAAAAAACGGACAAGCAAGTGGACAAAGTGGAGGGACCTGCAATTATCCTGTGCAATCACGGGTCCTTTATTGACTTTGTGTACCTATCGTTGGTGCTGAAAAATGAAAAGCCGAGAGTGGTATCCGGCAGGCAGTACTTTTACGGCAGGCGGCTGGGGCAATTCTTGAAAAAGATGGGTTGCATACCCAAAAGCATGTTTACCACCGACATTGAAAGCACGCGCAACTGCATGCAAATCATCAAAGAAAAGGGCGTGCTGGTTATCTTTCCCGAAGCAAGGCTGTCGACAGCGGGCGAATTTGAAGATATTCAGCCCGGAACGGCAAAATTTTTGCAAAGAATGAACGCAAATGTGTACGTGATTAAATTTGGCGGGGATTACCTTGCAATGCCCAAATGGGCAAAGCGCAAGGGAAAAGCTCGCCTTCACAAAAAAGCCCTTGTGGAAGCCACCTTTACCCAACTGTACAAGCAGGGAGAACCCATGCAGGTGAGCACGGAAGAATTTGAAAAAACCATATTCGACGCCCTTGACTACAACGAATTTGACTGGCTTGCCGCCCACCCGGAAATTAAGTACGACACGAAACACATTGCCGAAGGTTTGGACAACATACTCTACCGCTGCCCCACCTGCGGAAAAGAATTTACTCTTGAAGCCAAAGGCAACGCAATTACTTGCACGCACTGCGGAACGACGGGCGTAATGACGGACAGGTACGCATTTGAAAACGGTCGTCCCTTTGAAAACTTTCAACAATGGTACCGCTGGCAAAAGGAGCAAATGCGTGAGCAAATGGATGCAGATGAAAACTTTTGCCTGCAAGACGAAGTTACCTTGTACCACGAATCGCCTAGCGGCAGAAAGCAGCTAATTAAAGCAGGAAACGGGGTTTGCAAGCTGGACGCAAGCGGCTTGACCTACGAAGGCACCGACGGCGAAGAAACAATAACAAAGCATTTCCCTCAAAGCGTAATATACCGCCTGTTGTTCGGTGCGGGAGAGGACTTTGAAATATACGAAGGGGACCACTTTTGGTACTTTGTGCCGCCCGACAAGCGCTCATGCGTGAAATGGTACTTGGCAAGCATTTTATTTGAAGAAAAACACAGCAACAAATAATTACTATTGGTGTGAAAACGCCTTAAACGACTGACCTATAGGAGAAGAACATGAGCAAAGAAAGCGAAGCAAAAGCCATTTACGGAACGATTAAACAAACGATGGACAGCCTTGACTGGTCCTACGACAACAACGACGAACAATTATTTGTTGCTACCGATGTGACGGGGGAATCGCTGGCGATACGTCTTGGATTGACCGTGGCTGCCGACAGGCAAATAATATACTTGAGATCTCCGCTCCCCTTTGTGGTGAAGGAAGAACGCCGAGACGTGATGGCAAAAGCCGTGTGCTTTGCCAACTGCGTGATGCTTAACGGATGTTTTGAATTCGACCAAGAATCGGGGCTTATTGCCTTTAAGGTGATAACTCCCTTTATGGACAGCCTTATTAGCCAAGCGGTGTGCAAGTACATGATTTTGCTTTCTTGCCGTATGGTGGACGACTTTAGCAGCAAATTTTTGGCTTTGGCAACGGGCGACATAGACTACGAACAATTTTGCGAACACACAAAGAAAAAGTTTTCGTAAAGCGCTCCGTCACCTGTAAATAATTGCCTGAAAGTTGGAGTTGACAGTATACATGAAAATAATAAAAGACCTGATTACCGACGAAGAACGTGCCTTGTACGCAACATTCGACGCCGAAATTGTTAATTGCGAATTTAGCGGAGTTGCCGATGGGGAATCTGCCCTAAAAGAATGCAAAAACGTGAAAGTTGATAGTTGCAAGTTCCTTTTGCGTTACCCCTTGTGGCACTGCAAAAATTTTGAAATGACTAACTGCACCCTTGCGGAAACGTGCCGCGCCCCCTTGTGGTACGACGAAAAGGGAAGTTTGACGGGCTGCACCATTGACGGAGTGAAAACTTTGCGTGAGTGCAACGACGTTAAAATTGACAAATGCAAAGTAAACTCGACGGAGTTTGGCTGGAAATGCTCCAACCTGTGCATTACGGACACCGAAATGAATTCGGAATACTTTTTGCTATTGGCAAAAAACGTTGCCATGAGCAATTGCCGTTTTGGCGGCAAGTATTCCTTTCAATACGTGGAAAACGCCACCATTGAAAACTGCGTACTGGACACCAAAGACGCCTTTTGGCACAGCAAAAACGTGACTGTGAAAAACTGCGTTGTGAAGGGGGAATACCTTGCTTGGTACTCGGACGGATTAACCCTGATAGACTGCAAAATAGAGGGAACGCAACCCTTGTGCTACTGCAAAAATCTTACCCTGATTAACTGCACCATGACGGGCTGCGACTTGAGCTTTGAATACTCCGAAGTGAACGCCGACGTGAAGGGGAAAATTGACAGCGTGAAAAACCCGAAATCGGGAAAAATTTGCGCCGACGAAATTGGGGAAATCGTGCTGGAAAACGCCGTGATGGAGGATACTTGCAAGATTTTCGTTGCGGGAAAAGAAATTAAATGAGGCAAACGCAAAAAAACGTTTGCCTTTTTTTTGTATTGAATTGTCTTTTTGAGCGGCGGCTGTTTAATCCGTTGCAACGGCATTTGCACGTCTTGCCTGAAAGCCGCATATTTGAAAACAAAAACGGGCATAATTGGCAAAAAAGGAGATTGTTGCAGTGAAATGCCGTGATTGTCAAGCTGAAATATCTGAAAAGCGATGCAGAGTATGCCCCGATTGCCATTTGTTGTGCTGCGAAAGGTGTGCCGAAAAGAACGGATACGCCTGCCCCGTTTGCGGAAGGGAACTTATACTACCCTGCTGACGAAATTACAGCAAGTCGGCAAGAAGGTTGACGTCGCCCGCGCCGAGAAGGAGCACTACATCCGCCGAAGAAACTGCGCCCTTGAGATAATGGGCGGCGGAAGAAAAATCGTTGCAGTAAAGGGCGTTGATGCCCAAACACGTTGCAACGGAGCACAAATTGCTTGAGGTTATCCCTTTGAGAGGGGCTTCGCGTGCGGAAAAAATGGGCAAATATATTACCTGATGTGCCTGCTCGAAACAGCTTGCGAAAGACTGCCAAAAGGCCTGGGTGCGTGTGTACGTGTGCGGTTGAAAAACGCAAAAAACCCTGCCCTTTGCCGCCATACGCTTGGCGCATGAAATGCTTGCGGCAATTTCCGTGGGGTGATGGGCGTAATCGCACACGACGCGGCAAAAGCTGCCCTGCTTGACGGTGAAGCGCCTATCTACCCCTTGAAAGGAAGAAAGCCAACGAACGCAACTTTCCGCAGGCAAGCCCAGCTTGTAGCAGGCGGCAATTGCAAACAGTGCGTTGGTGACGTTGTGTTCGCCGAAAAGCTTGAGGTGACAGCGCCCCACGAAACTGCCGTAGAGGTAAACGTCGAAGGAGGGTTTGCCTAGCCGCAAGCGAAGGTTGGAGGCAAAAATATCCCTGCCGACGAGAAAGGAGTTGCCGCAATGCAGCGACGAAAGCGTGTGGGGCAAAATTACGCTGCCGTTCCCTTCCATTTGAGCAAGAAAGGAGCCAAAAGCCCTTTGCACGGCGGGCAAATCGGCGTAGCAATCGGGATGATCCAACTCCACGTTGAGACACAGCGTAAGCGTGGGGTGAAGATTGAGAAAGCTTTGGTTGTACTCGCAAGCTTCGGCAACGACTAAATTGCCGCCGTAACGGTAGTTGTTGCCAAGATACGTGCCGCCGACAAACGCCGTGTGCTGCCTGCCTGCCTTGCCGAGAAGGTGGCTGACCATGGCGGTAACTGTGGTTTTGCCGTGGGTGCCGCAGACGGCAATCCGCTGCGAATAGCCGTTAAAAAAAGCCCCGAGAAGTTGCTCTCGAAGATAGACGGGCAAACCCCTATTGCGGGCGCAGGCAAGCTCGACGTTGCTTTGGTGCACGGCGGTAGTTACCACCACTGCTTGAGCATCGGCAAGGTGAGCGGCATCGTGGCCAAAATGCACTGTGATGCCCTCTTGCTGCAACGTGCGTGTGTACTCGCTTTGGCGAAGGTCGCTGCCACAAACGGAAAAGCCTAATTTGTGCGCGTGACGGGCAAGGGCGCTCATACTTACGCCGCCGATGCCGATGAAATATAGTTTGTTGGGCAAGTCCGTTAAATTCATGCTGTTAAGTCCGTTGAAGTGATACTCTACTATATGACGAAGTTGCCCTGCAAGTGTACAAAAATGCATCAAACCGCAAAAAAATCGTTAACGACAAGCAAAACGCCCGTGCCAAAAAATGGTTGCACGGGCGTGTTTTTTATTAAAATCTTTTTTGGAAACTCAAACGACGAAATAATCAGTTTTGTTTTGGGGGTTTGGGGCCGTTGAAGGAGTAGTAGCTACACTTGATGCCGGCATTGTACAAATAGCGCTTTTTGTCGGCGCGACGGCCGAAATCCCTTTCGAAATCGATGTGCGGAGAAAGGAAATAGAAATTCCACGTTTTGAGCTTCTTGAACAAGGCGCCCATATCCTTGGCAATTTGCCGAACTTCCTTTTCGTCGCCCAGCCGCTGGCCGTAAGGAGGGTTGGAAACGTTGACGCCGTAAGAAGAATCGGTGACGAACTCTGCCGCGGCGCGGTGGTTGAATTTGACAAAGTCGCCTACGCCTGCCCTTTCGGCGTGAAAGCGGGCTATTTGCACGGCTTTGTCGTTAATGTCGCCGCCGATAATCTTGAGAGGACGGTTTACCCTTACGTCGTTGGCCTCTTGCAAGGCAAGCTTGAAAGCCTGTTCGGGGAAGGTTTTCCAGTGTCGAAAAGCAAAATCTCTATTGAGCCCCGGAGCTATTTTGAGTGCCTTGATTGCCGCCTCGATGGGCAAAGTGCCGCTGCCGCAAAACAGGTCGGCAAAGGCCTTGTCCGGGTTCCAAACGGACAAATCGATGAGGGCGGCGGCTGTGGTTTCTTTGAGCGGAGCGGTGTAAGGCAGGGAACGATAGCCCCTTTTGTGCAGCCCCACGCCGGAGGTATCCAAATTGACGGAGCATACGTTTTTGTTGAGTGCAAGCTCCACCACGTACTCTTCCCCCCTCCTCCGACATACTTCCAAAGGCTTGCACGATGGCTTTTTTGCCAATGGACTGAATGGAATGGTGAGCGAACAGCAGGCTATCGACCGACTTGGTGATGACGGTGACCTTGCCGCAAGGGTGAACGTAAGATGCCCAATCGACGGAGCGCACCCCCTCAAAAAGCTCGTCGAAGGTGTTTGCAGGGAACTCCGCAAGTTTGATGAGAACGCGCTCTCCGCTGCGAATGAACATGTTTATCCTTGCTACGTCCGTCCAATCGGCATCCGATACGATGACCCTGCCGTCGACGGCGCGGGTATCGGCATAGCCCAAAAGGGCAAGTTGTCTCTTGACTACCGCCTCGATGCCGTAAGCGGAGGGAACGAGTAATTGCATAACTAAACCTCGCAAATATTAACTTGGAGCCGCAAAAAAACTTGACGGCTCCACGACTTTGTTATCCGTGCCGAAGGGCAAAGCCTATTGCCTGCCATCCGCTTGCGGAAAAGAAATTAAAAATTACGTTACTTGCAATCGGCATCGGTTTGAGCATTTGCCACGGGCAAATACTTGTTGACCAGCCAATTGCCTAAAATCATTAAGCCGCACATTACCAAAACGTCGACTACGATGAAAATAATTGCGCCTGTGGGAATGGAATAGATGATTCTCATCATTTTGTCCGGTTCCGGCTGCAAAATTCCGTTGTAAAGCTTTTCGATAAAAGCAAACAGCAAGCCCGTGCCCACGACGCCTATTCCGCCGATGGCAAGGTTGATTTTGTCGTAAGGATAAAGCAAAACGAGCAAACCGACGACGCCTGTGAAGGTCATTGCAAGCATTGCGACGGTAGAAATTTGATTGGCGTCGTAAACGCCGCCGACTTCCGTTAAGCCCATAACCCCTGCAAAAAGGTAGGTGCAGGCAACGGACAAATACATGGCTATGCCGCTTGGCAGCGTTTTACGGAAGGTGTTCTTGAGGAAGTTGCCCGTGATTAGACTTTCGTTGGGCTTGAGTGCAAGCAAGAAAGAGGGTATGCCTATGACGAAAAACTCGATGGCGTACAGGTTTTGCGGAGTGAAGGGGTAGGAATAGGAGGGCAAAAACAGCAACGTTATAGTTGTGAGCACCGTCATGCATGTCTTCATTAAAAACAACGAAGCGCTGTTTTGAACGTTGTTGACAACCTGTCTGCCTTCGGCAACAACCTTGGGCAAGGAACCGAATTTGTCGTCCGTAAGTACCAAATTTGCCACCGTTTTTGCCGCATCAGTGCCGCTACCGACGGAAATGGCACAGTCGCTTTCCCTCATTGCCAAAATGTCGTTTACGCCGTCGCCCGTCATGGCAACCGTTTTGCCTGCCTTTTTGAGAGTGCGAACAAGCAAAGCTTTTTGCTCGGGAGTGACTCTGCCAAAGACGGAATACTCCGTTGCGGCTTGTGCCACTTGCTCATCCGTCATGCCCTCTAAGGACACGTATTTATCGGCGTTGGCAACGCCTGCCTTTGCCGCAATGACGGATACTGCCAAAGGATCGTCGCCCGAAATAACCTTGATTTCGACGTCGTTTTGCTTGAACCAACCGATGATTTGCGGAGCGTCGGAACGGACGGAATCTTGCAATGCCAAAATGGCAATGGGCTCGGCACCGACGACCTTGCCATCTGCAAGGGGCTTTTTGCTAAAACCGACAGCAAGCACGCGCAAACCCTTGCTTGTGAGAGTTTTGCACTGCGTTTGGAAGGATTTTTCCGTCTTTTCAAACAAAAACTCCGGTGCGCCAAGCACTACCGTGCCGCCATTTTTGAGAGTGACGGCGGAATACTTGCGCTCGGAAGAAAAGGGGATGCACTCGCCGTGCTCTAACTGCGGTGCCCCTTGAACGTAAGCGGAAATTGCTTGTGCCGTGGCGTTGCCGTCTCCCGTTGCAGCAAGCAACGTTGCCAAATAGGACTGCACTTGTTCTTCCGTTGTGCCTAGCGGAATAATTTGTTCCACCGTCATGCTGCCGTCAGTGATGGTACCGGTCTTGTCTAAACAAAGAGTGTCGACACGGGCAAGCATTTCGATGCAGGGCAATTCACGCACCAAAACCTTGCGCTTGGCAAGTTTGAGTGCGGCAACAGCAAGGGCTACACTTGTGAGCAGCACCATGCCGCTTGGCACCATGCCTATCATGCTGCCAGATGCGGCGCGAATGGCGTTGTTGACGTTGGTGACCACCTCTGCCGAGCCTGCAATGTATTTGCCAAATACGCCGTCGACCGTGCCGAGAGCAGCAATCTCCGGGCTCATGAGGAAGGTGGCAATGCCCAAGGGGAAGATAATAAGCGAAATAATCTTGATGATGGAACGAATGCCCTTCATAAGTTGAGAATCGGGCGTCTTTGCCTTCTTGACCTTGGCGGAAAGCTGCTCGACGTAGCAATCCTTGCCCACCTTGTCGGCACGGCAGGTGCAACTGCCCGAAACGACGTAACTGCCGCTATACAAAAGGTCGCCACGCGACTTTTTGACGGCAAGGCTTTCGCCTGTGAGCATACATTCGTTGACTTCCAAAACGCCGATGACGAAGACACTGTCTCAACAGACCTCCTTGCCACCCTAGAACAAGACGATGTCGACCAAAACCACGACACCCACCTTGAAGGA
>CAYYTD010000043.1:0-6996 GCA_964474475.1 uncultured Oscillospiraceae bacterium
TCAATCTAAAAATCCGATTGTGTGCAACAACTGCCAAGGGCAAAAGTTGCTAATATAGACTTGCGGCGGCTACTAAAATGCAGTTTGCCGCCAAAACTGCGATAATAATTGGTAAACGGAGCCACCACGTGGGGTGGCTCCGTGCCCAATTCAATTTGGTTGCAAGGCATTAGTAACGTGATTAACGTTCGCTTGGCGCTTGCAAAGATATCGAACTTTACGCTTCGGGGGTTGTTGTCGGAATAGCGGTAAGGTTTGCGCCTGCTCCGAGAAGACCGAAGTACATGTACGGATAGTTCGTGCTGCCTGCATATTCGAAGATAACGTACATTTCGCCGGTGTAAGCTTGAATAAATCCGCTCTTCGTAGCAGTACCGTAAGTCTTGCTGCTGTCTACGGTAAGTCCGGTGTAGGTGTCAACCCATTCTTGACCCATAGTAGCGTACAAGCTGAATCCGTGGAATCCTGCATAGCAGTTTACTTCTGCAGAGTTGGGGTTCTTGTCATTTTCGTAATAGAAAATGGTGAAGTAACCAACTTTGGCTGCGATGGTCAAAGGAGCTTCCGTCGTACCGACAAGCTTGATGATCTTGTAGTCACGTTGAGCGCTTGTACTGTTTCCGAGAGTAGCAATGAATGCTGCCAAATCAGCTTCGCTGTCGATAACGGTATCAACGGCAAATTTGCACCATTCACCTTCGATGTTTTGCTTGCCAACGATTGCACCAACGGTGCTTTCGGTTGCAGTGATCGTCTTTCCATTAGCTGTAACAGCGTCCAAAGTAATGATGTCGCCAACGCTTACTGCGGTTTCGCCGAACTTGTAGGTGAACTTACCTTGTGCTTTAGCATCTGCATCGAAAGTTACAACTTGAGTGATGTTGCCGTCAATCTTGGTAAGAGTAACAACCTTGGTGCCGTCGGAGATGTAAAGTCCTGTTGCACTACCGGAACCGGAGTGAGCG
Source organism: uncultured Oscillospiraceae bacterium (assembly GCA_964474475.1). Taxonomy (GTDB): domain Bacteria; phylum Bacillota; class Clostridia; order Christensenellales; family CAG-314; genus Fimimonas. The sequence goes on from CAYYTD010000043.1 coordinate 966, forward strand.
GGAACGATACCGACAACAACGCCTGTGATGTTAACTACAGGTTTTTCACTTACGTCGAGAGCCATAACTTGGCTAACGGTGTAAACTACTTTTGCAGCGGGTTTCAAGGTTACAACGATTTCCGTCGTACGAGCGGAACCGTCTACGGTGTAAGATGCGGTAAGGGTAACTTTGGTTTCAGCAGTTACTGCCGCATAAGCGCCGGTGGTTGCGTTGAGAACTTCGTTGTTGCTGGAAGTCCAAGTGATGGTACCGGAGTTGGTTGTGCTTTCCGGAAGAACCATATTTCCTGCTTCGGCTGCGTTGATTTCGGTGGTTACAGCTGCCTTAATTTCGGCATCGGCTGCACCTGCAAGGTCGTAATCGACACAGTCAACGGAAGGAATGATGAACTGCCAAGATTCGTTGCTGGTTCCGTTTACGTACACTGCTACTGCGTAGAAGGTAAGAACTTCGTACTTCTTGGCGCCTGCGTCCTTGAGAGGAACGCCGAGTTTTGCTTCGAGAGCGTTAAAGCCGTTGTCGTCGGTGAAGTTTTCACGGTAGATACAAGTGATGTTACCCTTGATGCCTGCAGCCTTGGTAACGCCGTTTTCGGCAGTTTCAGCCGTGGCACCAAAACGAATGAAGTTGTAAGTTGTGTTACCGCTGTAAATGAGGTAAGGACTTACTACTTTGTAAACTGCAAGAGCCTTCATGTCGCCGTTGTTGTAAGCAGCAACGTAGTCAGCTTCCGTTTGAAGCGTTGTGGGGTTGAGTGCAGAGTAATCTACTTTGTTGCCGGTAGAAATAACTTTGTGAGATACAACGCCGCTGATAACCTTGTCGGTGTTAACTTTCCAATCGACGGAAACGTAACCGGCAAGAACCTTGATTTCGTCGCCAATGGCAACGTTAGCAAGTTGAAGATCTTCGATGATGGCACCGAGAGTATGTGTGGTTTTGTCGGCAATTACGGTATAAGCGTGGCCATTGTTGTCTACGCCCATAGCGATAACGATACCGCTAACCCATACTTTTTCGTTTTCGCCGATGGTAGCCGTCTTGATGGTGTCGAGCGTGTAGCTGAGTGCTGCCTTAACGGTTACGTTGAAGGTTTGTTCAACCTTGGCTTCGCCTGCGGAAATAACAAGCTTGAGCACTACTGCGCTGTCCGTTTCAACTTCGGCATTGACGGTAGCAACGTTGTCGGTAATGGTGATTGCCGTACCTTCGGCAACGGACCAGGTGTAAACGAGAGCAGGATGATCCTTGCTGGACGTTACGAGAGAAAGTTGACCGAATACGTTAGCTGCGGGGGCTGCTGCTGCAAACAAATCTGCCTTGAGACCTTCAAGGTCGATGGGGAGTTCGGCCCAGCTAGCAACGATGGGAGCTACTTCCCAACCGTCTGTGGAGCAGTTGAGGAGAAGCACTTGACCGCTGATGCGCTTTGTTTCCCAAGAAGCAAGACCTTCGGAGAAGTCGGAATCGACAGAGATGGTAACTGCTTCGTCGGAAAGTTTGTAACCGGTGGCAGTTTTGGTAACCAAAGCTTTGCTGAGGTTAACGATTTGGTAATAGTTTGCGCTTTCGTTGGCAACTGCAGCAACTTGAGCAATAGTCTTGTCGGCTGCGGTGGGAACGGTTTGTGCGCTTGCCTTGACTTGAGCGGTAGCATTCTTGATGAATACTTGCTTGCTGCTCTTGCCAATTTTGCCGCTAACGAGAACTTTGTCGCCTACTGCAGCCGTGGTTGCAGATTTAACGTACAAGTTTTTCGTTCCGTCAGTGATAAAGAAGCTGCCGTCGAACTTGGCATACACTACGCCTGTAACGACTACGTCGTCGTTGGCTTTGCCGTTGGTGATGACGGATTCGATGGTTGCGCATACGCACTTGTCGGTGTGCGTGGTGCAAGCCTCATCGGTGCATTTGCCGCAATCGGGACACAGCTTGGTGCATTCTTCGGGCGTTTGTTCGCATGCTACTGCAAAGCAAGCCGTAAAGCACAAAACGAGCGCCAATATAAGCACTAATTTCTTGTTCATATTTTCCTCCTGAAAATTTTTTATATTGCAACGCAACGTCCATTGCGCCACAAAGTCGGTGTGAAAGGCGATTAAAGAAGGACTTCGTCGCCAAATGCCGCAACAAAATGCGGCTAAAGGTACAGGGCAAATGCAAAAAAATGCAAAATGCCTTTGTGACAAATGCGCACAGGGTGTGTTGCTTACGCACTAACGGACCCGCGCGCACTTGTTGGAATTTGGTTTTTACGACAGTTTACCTCAAACCGCCAAAGGTCATATTAGACGCTCCCAAGCTAAATCGAACAACGAATTGAGTATGTTCAACTGCTGGCGTACGCGCGTTTCTAATGGCATGAGGTCGGTTTTGGTTGCAAAATCGTAATTGCGATTGGTTTCGACGGTGAACACGGGCCTATCGGGATAGGTGGTTGAGAAATACAAGCTGAAAGAGCCTGCCTTTACTGCCGGTTCGGCTGCGAAAGTAGGTTCGCCAAGACCGCGGTAATTCTCGTTGTAATTGTGCAGCAAGTCGTCCATGAAAAGGGCTTCGTTGCTGAAAATTAACGTATCGCCAAGGGTGGCGCTTGTGTTACCTTTGTCCGTCCAGCTGCCGCGAGATTCGTGCAAGTCCACGACGTAATCGGGATCGAAATCTTCAATTACCTTGATTATCGCACGTGCAATTGCCACCACTTCTTCGTTGGCATTGGCTATTTGCCCGATGGGGAACACGCGGTTGAGGTTGACCACGTCCGACTCGCCAACGTAACGCTTGCAAGCGTTGTCGGCAACGATATTTGCCTGCGGAATAATGAGAATTTCGCCGCAAATGCCTTTGAGCGAACTGATTTGATCTACCAACCTTAACGCCGCCGTCCAGCCGGCCACTTCGTCGCCGTGGGTGCCGCCCACAATTGCAATGCGGGGGCCTGCCTTGTCGGCAACGAACTTGTGAACCGCAGTTTGCGCACTTTTGCCTGCATGGGTGTTATCCTTGAGAATATTCCACTGGGTGTGCGTAACCTTGGTTTCCGTCTGTGCATTGCAGGTGCACTTGGTGGCGCAAGCATCTTGGAAGCAAGACGCGTTTGTACAACTGCCGCACACGCTGCACACAGATTCACATTGATGCGGCTGCGTGCAAGCGACAAGGGGCAATGCCAAACACAATGCAAGGATTAAACACGTAAAAACCGTAAAAAGTTTTTTCATGCAATACTACCTAAAAGCTTATTTGCCAAGAAGGTAACCCAAAGAGTATCTGGTTGCGCTAAGTTTTGCAAATTCGTAGTGAGGAACTGTGCCTGCCCATGCGCCAAGTTGACCGTCAGCGTTGCCGTCTGCAGTGTAGAGGCAAACTTTTGCTGCTGCAAATACGGTGGAGATGCAGGGGTCGATGTCCGTGCCACGACGAGCTGCGCCACCAACGTGCATAGCGATGATGTTGATGTTGCTGCCTGCTGCTGCGAAAGCTTCTGCGCGAACCTTTTCGGATGCGTAGTTAACGCCTGCTGCGCCAAGACCTTTTGCGCTGTCGCCGATAACGACGATAACGGTGCTGCCTGCTTCTACGTCAGCAGCTGCCAAAGTGCCGTTTACGGTGATGGAATCTGCGGACATGCCAAGACCAACCTTAGAGTTGGTAAGAACGGTTTGAACTTGGGTGTAGTCGTTAGATTGACCGATAGAAGTTACGTAAAGTTTGCCGGTGCCAAGGATGTTAGCAAGGTTAGCTTCGGTGATGATGTTTTCCTTGGTAGCATCGGGGCCGGTGGAAGTGTGACCTTCGCACTTAGCTGCGCAAGCTTCTTCTTTGCAATCTGCATTGGTGCACTTGCCGCAAGTTGCACAAACGTGTGCGCACTTGTGTTCGTCTTGTTCTTGGTTGTCGCATGCAACAAGCACTGCCACCATGGACAGGGCAAGCAACGTTGCAAGAACGATTGCCATAAATTTCTTCATGATAAAACCTCCAAAAGTTTTTTAATGTTTATTACAGCGTATTTCTACGCAAATAACCTACGTTGCCGCTGCAAAGACTAACTTTGCAAGCGAGATTTTTGCTCTTCTTTCGCAACCTTGACGGCTACGAAAGAAGATGCGATTGTTATTGTTGTTCGGAAAGGTAAGCACCTACGCCGTCTGCGATGATTGCATCGTAATCGGGAATGTTGGCAATCTTGAATTCGCCAACGTACTTGCCTGCTTGCTTTTGGCTGTCTGCCAGCTCGTTAACGGAAGTGGAAGCCAACGTATCACGTGTCATGCAACCGTTCATGTTGAACGCGTCGATGATGTTGAAGATGGAGAAAACGTGGCGTGCAACGCGTTCGTCGATACTGACGGGACGAGCGTAAAGCAGCTTGTCTTCTGCCGTGGTTTTGGATGCGGCGTATTCGTAGAATTTGTCCGGTCCGCTAGCCGTCTGTCCACAAGCGGGGCAAGCCGTAGAAACGTAGTCGGCAGTTCTGCCGTAGTCCGTTGCTACCTTGTTGCCGTAGTTTGTGCAAGACTTGTTTTGGCAAGTTGAGTAGTAGGTGATGAGGTCATCCGTAAAGGCTCCGCGGTACTTGCCTTGAGAAGCGTTGGACGTTTCGCAAAGGAAAGCATAGGCGTTGGTGTAGTCGCCAAGTTCGCGGTGGGTAAGTCCTCTCATGCTTTGGGGAGAAGTTTCGGTAGAAATTTCCACTTCGTAAGTTTCCTTCATGAGAAACTTGAATGCCAAAGATTGAATGTTGACTGCGTCGTCGTGAGCTACGCAAGCGTTGATGGTTACGTACTCGGGGCTAGCTTCGTGCAAGTCCACCACCATGGTTACGTTTTTGACGTTGATGAAGTTGGTAACAGCGTAAGCAAGCTGTTCGGTGTAAGTGCCCGTTGCCGAACCGGGGTAAGCACGGTTGATGTTGCGGGATTCACTTGCAGAAAGCTGTTGCTTGATGGGGCTGTGCGTGTATACGTCCGGAGTGGGCCATTGGTCTACCGTGTTGGTGGCGCGAGAACCGAACTGGAAGGTACGGGTTCCGTTTGCCGTGGCAATATCGTAATACCAACTGGTTGCCTCTTGAGGTTGACTGTGAGAGTAAGCACTCTTGTTAACTTCCGTAATTACGTACAAAATGCCGCGTTCGACGTTGGCGTTTTCGAGATAGACCGTTGCACCCAACTGACCGGAGGGTTCGTTGGGGTGAGTGCCGCCCATAACCAAAATGCTGGGAACGGCTTCGATTTCTGCATCGGCAACGGCAAGGTTATTTTTACCAGCGTAGGCTTTGTAATCACCAAAGCTTACCACGGCCACCTTGTATTCGCCTGAAGCAACCTTGTCCAAAGCAGTAGTTGCACTATCGACTGTGGAAATGATTGTGCCGCCGAGAGTCGTTTGAGCAACTGTAAGGGAGTTGCTACCCGTTACGCCTACCACGCTGCCTGCCGTCAAAACGGATGCAACGTTGGCAAAATTTTGTTTTTCGTCTGCCTTTACAACAGCTACGGTGTTGGCAGTGCCGGTAATTTGGTAAATGTCGGAGTCTCCGATGGTGCCTGCAAGGTTAGGTGAAAATTCACTAAACTTGTAAGTGTGGTCTACACGGCTGGTATCGAACCAAGTTTGATGGTTGCGGAAGGAATAGAATTGAATTCCGCAAACCACGCCAATGACGATTGCCAAGGCAAGGAGAACCGAGGTTACAATTATATTAGTCTTTTTGTTTTCTAAATTAAATATCGCTTTCATACTTCCACCTCTACTACTTAATCATGAAAATACGAAGGACGAACATTACGAGTGCAAGCACGCCGATGATTTTGTCCGTAAGCTTCTTGGACTTGAAAGTGTTCCAGCCGATAAATCCGGTAATTACCACAGCGATGACGAGGTAGATTACCCACAATACTTTTGAATATACGTTCATATTATGCCTCCTCTACCGTTTGATTTACTACCGTGGTAGCAGGTTGTTCTTCTTCGCTGCCTACTTGGTAAGCGCAGTTTTTGAGTGCGGGCACCTTGTTGACAA
>CAYYTD010000043.1:7006-9936 GCA_964474475.1 uncultured Oscillospiraceae bacterium
GATCATTATTCCAAGCAAAATCAATTCCGTTGTGGTTGCCGTAACGCTGTTTTTGATAATTCCGCCAAACAGCAATGAGAAAATCAAGCTGTAAACGAAAATTAGCACGAGAGCGGGCAAAGCTGCGCGGCTGATTTTGCCATAGCCTTTTTCGCCGACGATTTCCGATGCGAAAGTTGCGGACATTGCCGTGGGAGGCAAGAATTCGCCGATGGCGGCAAGCAAGGAGAAACCACAGGTAAGAACGATGTCGCTTGCTACTGACTTGAATGCCATTACGAAAGGTCCGCCAAGCATGGATGCCGAACCGAAAGCGGAAATACCGCCGAATACCGGCAAGGAAACACCCATTGCAATGTAACGCCACACGTTGGGAAGAGTAACTGCCATGGTGATGAAGTTACCTCTTACACCGTTGAGGGTGATGGCTTCCATGAACATACCTACGCCCATGAGAAGTCCCATTGCGGAGAAACTCTTGTGAACGCCTTGACGAATGACTTCAACAACGCAGTTGGGCTTGTCTTCTTGAGCGGCAGGAACAGCGATTTCGCCGTCGTCTTCCACACCAGTTTCGGGCTTTTGTTTCTTTTGCCAGAAGGGCAAACGACGACCGAAGAAGAAGGACAAGATTGTTGCAACGACAAACATGAGAGGCATTGCAAAGCTACCAAAGATGATGGGCCAAATCATTTCGGCTACGATAAGCAAAATGAGTACGAACAGGGGGATGCAAACAGTCCAGTTGAGCTCCTTGAGTACGGAAGTATCTACAACGTATTCAACTTCGTGCTCTTCCAATGCCTTAACGTACTTGCGACCAAGCAGCAACACGCTGATGATTGCAAGGGGAAGAACCAAGATGAGCAAGGGAAGTTCGAAACCGACGTAAGGAATGTCGATAACGTCGCAAATAACCATTGCGGGAACGTTTACCGGGGGAGCAACCATACCAAGAATTGAACCGATACCTACGATTGCGCCAGCTTTTGCCTTGGGGATACCCCACTTGATCATGATGGGAGCGATGAGCGCACCTGCCGAAAGAGCAGAAGCCAACGACGAACCTGTGACCATTGCGGGGAACATGATGATGATCATGAAGGAGATGAGCAAAAGCGAGGGGACCTTGCGGAAGGTTTTGACCAAAATTGCGCTTATGTACTCCAACGCGCCGGATACTTGCATGGCGCCCATGAAGATCATTGCTGCCGTGATGATTAGGATAGTGTCGAAATATCCAAATGAGCCTTCGATGAACTTAAACAGGTCTATTGGCGTGCCTGAAATAATCGCCGAAAGCACGATACCGATAACGGCGGAAATCATCAGGCAGAGACCTGAAGGCAATTTTGCCCACAAAATCAATGCCACGAATGCGCCGATCATCAGTACAAAGTAAAGTAATTCTATATTAAAAAACATTTGTACCTCCTAATAGCCCAGCGTTTTTCCGTCTCGGCGGAAATCTGCCGCGCCATGGTAACCGTCCGCCGTGACTTTGATGCCTTGCACTCCGCCAAAATACGAATCTACGGATTGCTTTCCTTGAACGATTACGTTATAACCTAATTTTTCCAGTTGAGCTTTTACGCCGGCAAGCGAAAGCTCGACGTAAATTTCTTTTGTAGTATTGTTTGCGTCATTGGCACTTGTGGCAAAACAGTGCACGCGCGGCGCGTTGATGGCGTCGTCGATATCCATGCCGAACTCTATCATGTTGAGTGTGACCTGCAACAATGCGGAAGGAATGCGGTTTGCGCCCGGTGAACCGATGGTTGCATAGGGCTTGCCGTCCTTGAGAATGACCGACGGTGCCATATAGCTTGCCGATTGCTTGTAAGGCTCCACTACGTTTGCCGCACCCTCTTCAAAAGCGAAGTCTTTAATTTCGTTGTTGAGGAAGAAGCCGCAACCGTCCGGCATTACTCTACTTCCGAAAAAGTTGTTGATGGTTTGCGTAAAAGTGACTATGTTGCCGTTTTTGTCTATTACCGAAAAGGACGTTGTGCTGTAATGGCTACCGGACGTAACGTCACTATAGCTTGTAGCTTGCGTGCCGTTGTACTTCCACGGATCGCCGTAGGAAAGTTCCGTGCCGCCGTTTTCGGCAGTGCCGAGGTACGCCTTGTTGGCGTTGTACTTGCTAAAGCGCTCGGCTGCGTATTGCTTGTTGATGAGTCCTGCCGTGGGTACGCTTACAAAGTTAGCGTCGCCTGAGTAATACTGCTCGTCGCCGAAGGCAAGTTGCATTGCCGTGGCAATTAAGTTGATGTACTCCGCACTATTGTGCCCAAGGTCGGCAACGTTGCCGTTGTACGACTCGATCATGTTGAGCATTTCGATGAGCACCGTGCCGCCTCTTGAAGGAGAGGAGGGGGTGAGAATCGTATAGTCGTTTTTGTAAGTTCCCGTAAGCGGTTCGCTTACCATGCGAAAGGTTCCGCTTGCGTTATCTTTGTAGTAATTGTTGTAAGCGTAAGCCAAATCGTCCATAGACAAGGTGCTACCGTGCGCCTGTGCCGCAGCAACGATTTTTTCCGCCAATTCGCCAAAGTAGAAGCCTTCGGCGCCGTTTTCGGCTACGTAACGCAAGGTTTTTGCCAAGTCCTTTTGTACCAGCAATTCGCCCTCCAAAAGAGGATCGAACAGGCTTGGTGCGAAAACTTCCTGCGCTTGATCGCCGTTGATTTCGATTAAACTTGCAAAGTAATTGCGGATGTTGGCTGCCAACTCGGGAGTGACCGTAAAGCCATCTTCGGCAAGTTTAATTGCCGGAGCCATTACCTGCTGCAAAGTTTGATTGCCCGAACCTTGCTCTTGCAAAATTCTAAGCAAGCCTGCCACTTGTGTTGGCACGGCCGTTTCTCTGCAACGGTTGGCGTTGGTTAGCGTGCCTTGATAGTCGGAAAGTTTAACCCCTGCAGGGG
>CAYYTD010000044.1:0-9935 GCA_964474475.1 uncultured Oscillospiraceae bacterium
TCGTGCCGCTGTTTCCGCAATACAATTTGACGTTGGTTGGTGCGTTGCGAATTGGGGAAACGCGTGCCGTACTACCGTTGAGAGTGATACCTGCGCCGAGAACTGTTAGGCAATTGACGGTAGACAAAACGTCCTGACAAAGGGACACGTTTGTGATGACACTATCGCTTTGCGCTATGGATGCAAAAATTAAAGCGCGGTGGCTGATTGATTTGTCTCCGCCGATGAACTGCGGTTGCAGATTAAATTGCGTTGCAACATTAAGCATAGATTTTGATGAGCTCCTCGTAATACAAGGAAAGCGTTTTTACCCCGTCTTGCGTGGGCAAAGCAAAACTAATTTGTGCGCCGTCGTTCTTTTTGTCGTGCCGAGCAAGCTGAAGTACTTGCGGAGTGACGGCGTATATTGTGTAATGAGAAGAGATTTCCTTTTGCCACTTGGCAACGTACTGCGGAGTGGCAAGCCCACACTCTAATGCGAGTTCCAACTCGTGGTACAATCCATTTGCGACGGCATAACCGTGAGGCAAATTGTAAGCCATTTCTATGCCGTGCCCTATCGTGTGCCCTGCGTTCAATACGTGGCGAGCACCTAAGTCGTGAGGATCGGAGTTGCAGACAACAGTTTTATACGCAATACATTCCCTAATAGTAGGAATAATACCTTGCCTGGAGGCAGCATCAACCTGCGGACAAATCATTCGGTACTTGATAATCTCACCCATTCCGCCGAGGATTTCTTGCCGAGAAAGGGTAGACAAAAAGGTGAAATCGATGAGAGTATCGGCATTGTAAAACGTGCCGCAAAGATTCTTGACTCCGCAAAGGTCGATTGCAGTTTTGCCGCCGATGGAGCTATCTACCTGTGCAACGAGCGTTGTGGGAACATGCAGAAGGTTGACGCCCCGTTTGTAAATGCTTGCCGCAAAACCGACACTATCGCCAACGCAACCTCCGCCTACTGCCACCACTTTGCCCTGACGGGACAAGCCGTGTGAGAAGAAAAAGTTGCAAAGCGCCTCGATGTAAGAAAGGGACTTGGCATCCTCGCCTGCAGGCAACACAAAAACGTTGTCGCCGGCAATGCCGTACAACTTGGCTACATTTTCGTCTGTGACGACGATACAATCGGAGTAATCGGACAGATTGAATTTTCCAAAGCTTATCATCGAATACCTCCACGATAATGCGGCGTTTCCGCCAAACTAAAATATAACTGACTTATAACAATCCTTGTTTTTGCATTTGACAAGCAACTACGAAAGCAAGAAGATTTTCTGCCACGACACCTACGTTGGGAACGACACAAACGTCGGTACGCTCGTATAATTGTGGCTCGACGTTGAGCGTTTGCACATTTACCGACTGCACCCCCTTGACTGTGGGGACGGGCTTGACGATGAGGCTACACAAAATATCTTGCCCCGTGCTGATGCCCCCTACAATGCCACCACAAAGGTTGGTTGCATACTGAACTTTGCCATTGGCGACAGTGAAGCAATCTGCCGAGGAAACGCCGTTTAAGTGCGAATAACGCCTGCCAATGCCAAAAGATATACCCTTAACGGAGGGGATACCCATTAAATATGCCGAAATTTGTGCATCCAGCCTATCGGTGTAAGGTAAAACTTCGCCAACACCCATAGGAACGCCCGTTGCACCGACAACGCACACGCCACCCAGCGAATTGCCAGTGCTGCGTGCATCATCGATTTGCTGTTGCATACGCAAGGTGGCCTTTTGCGACGGACAACGAAGAACGGAAAAATGCTTTGCCACGTCCGTTGTGCCAAGCTCAAACTTACTGCGGCAAACAACGTTGCCTATTTGCTTGGTGTAAGAATAGGTAGAAACGCCAACTCGTTGCAAAAGCTGCTTGCAAATTGCCCCCAGCACCACATAACACACACTGTTGCGTGCGGAAGCCACTTCGGCAACTTGGCGCGCAGTGATGCCGTAACGCACCGAGCCGACGAGATCGGCATGCCCCGGACGGCAAGCAAGAATGTCCTGTCGGGTTTCGACGGAATGGTTGGCAACGGTAAAAGATAGAGTACCATCCGCATTGACAGGGCCGCTAAAAGTGACCACGTCGGCAAAAGACTGGCGAGAGCTACGCCCATAACCACACTTGCGCAAGGCAAGCTGGCTATTGACAAAATCGACGTCGACGGAAAACCCTTGCGGCAAACCGAAAATTTTGCCGCCGTACTCTTTTCCGTGTGAAGTGCCGTAAAACTCAAATTTCATACTATTTTGCTCCGCTTTGAGTCCAACTGCTTGGACAAGTTCGGTATTCCTTGAACCAAGCGGTATCTTTGAGCAAAGTTACGTTGTTGGATGCAGAAAGGAAAACGCCCGTTTTGTCGCTAACAATAGTAATATTGCCGTTCATGGATTCGAAAACGTCCGAAGTACTCCACTTTTCGCCCACTTTGACTAAGTGTCCGAGAGTGGTAACGAAAACCATATCCGTATAGACGGAAACTCTATCCACCATTGCTTGCGTGGGGAACATGTTGAGCAGGTTTTGTGTGTACTCGCTTGTGCCTGCACAGCAACATACACACACCACCTTGGGTTTGATGACGGACAATAAGCACTCGTTTGAAGACGTACTACTGCCGTGATGCCCTGCCTTGAAAAGCACCACTTGAGGCAATTTGTTGTACTGAACAAGTTTTTCTTCGCCGCTTTCTTCCAAGTCCCCTGTGAACAAATAGTGATTTACTTTGCCCACGTTAGCGTTGGAATCGGGGTCGGTGTGGTCGTAATCGTTGGCATATTGGTTGATCATTAAACAAACGGAATAGTTATTTTCGTCCGAAGAGCTATTTTCGTAATAATAGTTGTACAAAATTTCCATTTCGATATTTTGCGACAACTGCATTACCCTACTTGCGCCGTTCGTGTTGTTGTAACATTCAAGCGCGGTGTACACGTTGGCACCATTCTTTGCTTGAGCGTTCTTTTTATTGACGAAATTTTGGTATATTTGCGTGTTTTTGTTGGTGCGTGCAAAGGTGATGATGTTTTCGCAGTCGTAAACGTCGAATATGCCCTTATTGTCGACACCGACAAAGCCTGCAATGTGGTCCTTGTCGGCATGGGTGGCAATAACGTACTCTAAAGTGCCGTCGGTGCAAAATTCATCGACGTAATCGGAAATCGTTGTGCAGCTGCTTTGAATGGAACCTGCATCGATGAGAACGTCCGTGTCGCCTGCCTTTATGTAAATGCAATCGCCGGTGTATCTATTGCCCAGTTCAAGAAAGTGAATTTGCAATTCGCCGTCAACAACGCCCGTATCGGTAATTTTGACAGAGCCGTCCTCTTGCAGTTCGCCGTACTTGCCGTGCTTGACAATGGTTGTTGAAGAGGAGGACTTGACGACGGTAACGTCGAAACGAGCTGTATAATCGACGGAATCGACGGTGACTGTGACAGGCACGGAAACTGTGCCGACGGCAGACAAATCGTACTCGCCGAGAGTGAAATTGGTTGTACTTTGCACATCGCCGTCGGAATAGTGAATTTTGACGGTGAGTTTTGCCAAGTTGAGAGATTCGCCCACGACGACGTTACCATCGTAAACGGCGGAAATGCCTGTGATGGTTTTGCCGGACAGAACGGGTGTCCAATGGGCGTACAAAGTAACGTCCTGCGTGAGGACGAGTTGTTGAAAATCTACCTTGCTGACACCGTCGGCATCGAAAGCCCAATATGCAAAACTGTAACCGTCGCGTTGAACGTTGGGCAAAGTTAACTCCGCCGGATTCTCGACGTTGGAATAGGACAAAGATTCGGCACCGCTATAGTTTGGATTGAAAACTATCGTGTAGGTGTTTTTGATCCACTGTGCGTACAGGGTGATATTTGCCGAGAGCTTGAAGTCGTCGAACTTGATGTCGTTGTTGCCTTCGACGTCGAAGGTCCAACGATCGAAGGTGTAGCCTTCTCGAGTGACGGCGTTTTCTTCAGCTACATTGCTGAAAATATCCGTAACGCTAACCTTGTGAACGACTGGCTCGGCGCCTTCGTAATTAGGATCGAAGGTGACGGTGAACGTTGCGTTGCCGATAAGGCTTGCAATTAACGAACAGGAACACAAAACTGCCGTTGCCAGCACTAACGTGAATATTAGTAAAAGACGTAGAGAACGATTGGACTTCATGAGATCCTCCGATTGTTGCTATTGCACCGCTTGTGCAATGCCGTTGTGATTGTGAACTTGCCAACGAAAGGCAAAGATTGATGTGAATTGGACGAGCGTTGCAATTGGCAGTTATTTTGCATTGGCAAATCAATTACCAAACAACTACATTTTGAAAAGCAAAATTCCACAGCAAAACGCATATATTTGCAAGCGCAAACCGCCAACGAACCAAATTGCAGCTTGAAACTTAACTAATAAATCAATGAGATAACGCGCTTGATTTCGTCCATTTGCGCCATTGTGGCATCGTAACCGATTTGAATCATGTCGTCGATGCCCTCTAAACGGGTGCTTTTGAACTCCCGCAAATCGGGAGTGATGACGACGTCGCTTGACATGTACCCCTTGTAGACGGTACCCTTTGTGGTGATATTCCAAGTGGCTATTGCCATGCCTAAAACGTTGCGGGATGTTGTTCCCTTGCCACGATAGGAATTGAGATCGACGGAAATTACTACGTCGGCGCCCATATTGCGGCAAACATCGGCAGGCATATTGTTGAGCAAACCGCCGTCGACAAGATATTTGCCGTCGAGATAATAGGGGGTGAACAAAATGGGTACGGCGCTACTTGCTGCAACCGCATCGGCAACTACACCGCTTGTGAGGTGAACCTCGTCGCCGCTTTCGACGTCGACTGCAACGGCGGTGAAGGGAAGGGAGAGGTCGGCAAAAGTTTTGTTGGCAAGCAAACGCTCTGCCACACGCTTGATGTTGGCGGAATCGGAACCGACGACGGTTAACTTGTTGATTAAATCGCGCCGTGTGACGACGGTTGCTTCGTTGCGAATAGTTTGCCAATCGTACCCGGCGGCGTACATTGCGCCCATTATGCTACCGACGGACGTGCCTGCAATGTAATCGAAGGATATGCCCTCTTGACTAAACGCCTTGAAGGCGCCTATGTGAGCAAAGCCGCGTGCTCCTCCGCCCGAAAGTGCCAAACCAACCTTGAGGCGGCGCTTGCTTGAAACTGCCTTGCTATCTTTTTTCTTTTTGCCAAAACCAAACATGAGTATTCTCCGAAAAGGAAAGTTCGCTGCAACGGCGGACAGACTTTGATAAAAACGACAGCCGAGCAACAGGCTGTTTGCCGAACGACAACGCATAAGTCTGTTTGCAATCAACGAAAACTTAGACACAATGCCAACGACAAACGCTGCAATTATCACCCGTTACGTTGACGATACGCCGACAATTTGACTTGCGTGCAAACTCTCCCTTATATTAATCTATATTATACTACATTACTAGGACTGTTTGCAAGTGTATTTTGAAACTTGCCAATTTGGCTTTGCGATGCGCGAGAAACTTGTGTTAAAAACAAAACATATCAAAAAAATGCGTCCTTTGCAAAGAGCAAAAGACGCATATAACTAGTTAATTGACCACCCCGCTAACGACACACTAACGCGGTGATTGCGGGCGTTCTATTAAAAAGCTTGAATGTTATTTTTTGAAATAGCGGTTGTAAAGACCTTCGAAAGCCTTGCCATGACGAGCTTCGTCGCGAGCCATTTCGTGAACGGTGTCGTGAATGGCATCAAGGTTCAATTCCTTAGCGCGCTTTGCAAGCATGGTTTTACCAAGAGTTGCACCATTTTCAGCTTCGATGCGCATTTCAAGGTTTTTCTTGGTGCTGTCCGTGATGACTTCGCCGAGCAATTCTGCAAATTTGGCAGCGTGTTCTGCCTCTTCGTAAGCTGCCTTTTCCCAATACAAGCCGATTTCGGGATAGCCTTCGCGGAATGCGACGCGGGACATTGCAAGGTACATGCCTACTTCACTGCATTCGCCGTTGAAATTGCTGCGGAGATCTTCGATAATATCTTGAGGAACGCCTTGAGCAACGCCAACTACATGTTCGGCAGCCCAAACTCTATCGGCGCTTTGAGCAATGAACTTTTCTTTGGAAGCTTTGCATTGAGGGCAAAATTCCGGTGCTTCGGGACCTTCGTGAACGTATCCGCATACTGAACAAACAAATTTCATAATTATTTCCTTCCTTTTTTATTGTTGATTTTAATGGTGCCGAATGCTCGGCAAAGGGACTGAATTGTTGTCGTTGACGTGCACGGCCGACAGCCTTGCAGGCCAATGACAATATTAAATTGCAACAACTACTCCGTTACTTCTTGAAAGTCTTCGGGACCGACTCCACAAAGAGGGCATTCTTGAGGGGGAGTTTCGCTTTCGATTTCGTAACCGCAAACGGTGCAAATCCATTTTTTCATTGTTGATCTCCTTGATAAATTTGATTTTTGTATTTTAGTTTATTGAACTATCCTATTAAATTATTGCCTTGCATACACTACTTCACTAACAGTCGGCACGACTCGGATACCAAATACTGCTTGAAAGCAGCTTGTGCACCAGCACTTGTGAAAGCATCCGAATGATTGGCAACACACCGCGAAGGCGTGTATTTACTAAAAACAGTTAATTCTTGTTGCCGTCCGTATGTGAGCAACAGCAAGGACAAACGCCGTAAAGCATTAAATCCACCATCGTCACTTGAGGAATATCGACGGTGAGGCTGACCTTGGAAGAGTCGACGTCAGTAATGGCATTGCACTGCGTGCAAACGAAATGTACGTGTGGCGTTACGTCGGCATCGTACCTTTCGGGATTGTTGTCGGCTGCGATTTTGCGTATTAACCCTGCCTCACACAACTCCGCAAGATTGCGATAGACCGTGCCAAGACCGATATCCGGGATGATTTTTTGCGCGTTTTCGTGTATCCACGCAACAGTTGGGTGCGTTTTGGTGCTTTTGAGCACGCTGTACACCGCTTCGCGTTGTTTTGAATATCTCATAGTTATCCTTAAATGATAATCATTCCTGATTGCAAATAAATGATAACATTTCTCATTTAATTTGTCAACGATTTTCACACAAAATTTTTGAGAAATTTGAAAATATTTTAGGCAAGCCATTGAAGGGTTGATTTTCAAGAAAAAACAGCAAGGACACCAAAAAAAATTTGCAAGAAACACTTAAAATACTTGAAAAAATGCCAAAGGTGCAATACAATAATATACGTGTTTGGCATTGGCATGCAAATCATATAGGCATACGTGCGCCTTGGAACTGAACTTGTGCTTAGCACTATACTTGTGCTTTTGTGCTACACTTGTGCTTTGTAATCTTGTGTACGCTTACAACTATGTGTATGTTTTACAACATCACGTGTGCAATTTTCAACTATTCGTGCGTCTGTAGCAAACGCCGTTTGCATAATTTGCAAGACGCCACAAGAAAAGATTAAATAAAAGACGGATTAAGAAAAAAATGAAACAACAACAATTACTATCTTACTTGCGCAGAGCCGTTAACGACTACGAAATGATTGAGGACGGCGACAGAATTGCCGTTGGAGTTTCGGGCGGAAAGGACAGCATTGCGTTGCTGACGTTGATGCACGCCTTTCAAAGGTTCAGTGACAAAAAATTTGACTTGATGGGTATTACGGTAGATATGGGCTTTGCCCCTGACGCCTATTTGCCAGTGCAAAAATACTGCGACGAGATGCAAATTGAATACCGCATAGTTAAAACGGACATTGCGGAGATAATTTTTGATGTGCGCAAGGAGAAAAATCCTTGTAGCTTGTGTGCAAAAATGCGCAGGGGAGCGTTAAACGGCGAAATAGTTGCCGCCGGCTACAACAAACTTGCCCTGGGACACCACTTGGACGACGTTGTGGAAACCTTTATGCTGAGCTTGTTTTACGAGGGAAGGTTGAATACCTTTCAGCCGAAATCGTACATGTCGAGAAGCGGCGTAACGCTGATTAGACCGATGATTTACATCCCCGAAAACGAACTTGTTAGTTTTGCCAAAGACTTGCCCGTCGTACACAACCCCTGCCCTGCAAATCATCACACGGAAAGGGAATCGATGAAGGATATTTTGAAAGAACTATCGGAAAAATACCCTGCGCTTAACCAAAAATTTGCTGCGGCAATAATGCATCCCGAAAGATACAATTTGTGGGAAAAGCCAAACGGCAGCAAAGAGCAATAATCCACGCCAAAACTCTAACGGAACAATTACTACCAAAACGAATTACACAAAAGACAATTATTCACACACCGACGAACAAATTTTAACGAACAGCCAAAATGAAATGCACCACCAAAAGTATCTACCTTTGGGGTGCATTTTTTTACTAATTTTTACTAAGCAAGCAATGCAAGCAAGTTGTATTTGCTGAAAATTGCAACGGCAATAAGGGAAATGCTTGCCATGATCTTGATGAGAATGTTCAAGGAAGGACCAACGGTGTCTTTGAGGGGATCGCCGACGGTGTCGCCTACGACTGCTGCATCGTGAGCCGCGCTGCCCTTGCCGGTTGCTTCACCAAGACCGCCTGCCTCGATATACTTCTTGGCGTTATCCCATGCGCCACCTGCATTTGCCGTGTAAATTGCCAACATAATTGCCGACAAGGTTGCGCCGATGAGAATGCCGCCGACGAACTCTGCGCCAAACAGGAAACCGGATACCAACGTAGTGAGTACTGCGATGATTACAGGAAGTTTCATTTCGGAAAGTGCGCCTGCAACGGAAATGCGAATGCAACGGGTATAGTCGGGGCGAACTTCGCCTGTGAGAATGCCCGGAGTTTCTTTGAATTGACGGCGAACTTCTTCCACCATGCAACCTGCGGACTTTTTGACTGCGTTGATGAGCATGCCGCTAAACAAGAAGGGCAACGCACCACCGACAAGTGCTCCACCGAGAGTCCAGTGGTTGATAATGTTAAGCGTGAGTTCTTCGCTGCTGAGATGATAAACCTTGAGGAAGGAAATGAGCAACGAAAGAGCTGCAAGTGCTGCCGAACCGATGGCAAATCCTTTGCCGATTGCTGCCGTCGTGTTGCCGACGGAGTCGAGATTGTCCGTTATGCCACGAACGTCTTCGTCCAAGGCAGACATTTGAGCTATTCCGCCTGCGTTGTCGGCAATGGGGCCGTAAGCATCGACGGAAACGGTTGTGGCAACGAAGGACAACATGCCGATTGCCGCCATGGCTACGCCGAATTCGCCGCAAACTTCGTAAGCGCCGATGATTGCCGCAGCAATGAGAATGAGAGGCAACATGCAAGACTTCATGCCGAGAGCCATGCCGCCTGTAATTGTAAGGGCAACGCCGTCTTGAGAATCCTTAGCTACGTCCTTGGTGGGCTTGTACTTGTCACTTGTGTAGTACTCGGCAAAAATACCGATGACGATGCCTGCAACGATACCTATCATTGCGGCAATCCAAGGTGACCACTCGCCTGCCTTGAAACCAACGCCGGACAAATCGATATTTTTGAAAAACAACACCGTGTAAACGCCGCCACCGACGATGATCAATCCTGCCGACAGCCACAGCGCAAAGTTGAGCGTTTTGTGAGCGTCTTTGCCTCCGCGTTTTAACAGCACCACTGCAATGCTTATTACGCAAGCAATGAGCCCGATGCCTGAAAATACGATGGGATACACAAGCAACTTGGACAATAGTTCCGCGGAAATGCCGCTATACGAACAAGCGATGACGACGGCGGAAATTATTGCCGAGATGTAACTTTCAAGCAAGTCGCTACCCAAACCGGCTACGTCGCCGACGTTGTCGCCAACGTTATCTGCAATGGTTGCAGGGTTGCGCGGATCGTCTTCGGGAATGTGCGCTTCCGTTTTACCGACGAGGTCGGCACCCATATCGGCAGCT
>CAYYTD010000045.1:0-9841 GCA_964474475.1 uncultured Oscillospiraceae bacterium
TCGTTGCCACCAAGCTTGCGCAAATTGTCAACAGCGGTGTAGATACTCTCATTCACGGATGCACCCATTACAGCTTGTTGCAACCGCAAATGGAAGAAATTTTGGGCAAAATTAACTACGTTGCCTGCGGCGCGCCCACCGGCGAAGCACTTGGCAGCATTCTCAAGCAGTACAACCTCAACACGACCTCTACAGAGCACGGCTCTGCAATAATATACACAACGGGCAGCGTACAAAACGCCAACGCCACCATGAAATGGTTCACCGCCCCTCACCAAGCGGTTAAACATATCGACATAGACTAACAGGAGAAAATTATGCGTGAAATTCAACTTGCCGACGTAACGGCAAAAATCAAAGAAATGTTCATTGACGCTTGTCAAAACATTCCGCAAAACGTATTAGACACCATCAAGCACGCCGCCGAAACGGAACAATCACCTTTGGGCAAAGAAGTGCTCAACAAGATTATCGAAAACGACCTTCTTGCGCGCAACAAGCAACTGCCCATCTGCCAAGATACCGGCGTTGCCGTGGTGTACCTTACCATTGGTTCGGAAGTCACCTTCAAGGGAGATATTTACGAAGCCATCAACGAAGGCGTTCGCCAAGCCTACACGGAAGGTTACTTGCGTAAATCCGTCGTCAAGCATCCGCTTGATAGGGTTAACACCAAGGACAACACACCTGCCATCGTGCACGTAAAACTCGTACCTGGCGACGTGTTCCGCATCGACGTTGCCCCCAAGGGCGGCGGAAGTGAAAACATGAGCGTAGTAAAAATGCTCATTCCTGCCGACGGCGTCGAAGGCATCAAAAAGCTTGTGTTGGATACCGTTTTCCATGCAGGCGGCAAGCCCTGCCCGCCCGTTATCGTAGGCATCGGCATTGGCGGCAACTTTGAAAAATCCGCAATGCTTGCCAAGGAAGCGTTGTTCCGCGAAATCGACGACGTCAGTCCCGATCCCATCGCAGCCAAGCTTGAGGTAGAATTGCTTCAAGAAATCAACAAGTTGGGCGTTGGCCCCATGGGTTACGGCGGCACAACCACCTGCCTTGCAGTCAAAGTTAATTGCTATCCTTGCCACATTGCAAGTTTGCCTGTGGCTATCAACGTGCAATGTCACGCCGCGCGCCACAAGTCGTGCAATTTATAAGAGGTGAATCATGATTAGACTTTCTTCACCGGTCAATCCGGACGAAATCAAAAAACTTCGCGCAGGCGACACCGTTTTGATTAGCGGTGTAATCTACACCGGGCGCGATGCCGCCCACAAACGCCTTTGCGAACTGCTTGCCAAGGGCGAAAGCCTTCCCATCGACGTAAACAACGGCATCATTTATTACGTAGGTCCCACCCCCGCAAAACCGGGCAGAGCCATCGGCTCGGCAGGTCCCACTTCCAGCTACCGTATGGATGCCTATTCGGAACCCCTCATGCAACAAGGGCTCAAAGTGATGATCGGCAAGGGATCTCGCAGTGAAGAGTACAAGAAACAACTCGTCAAGTACGGCGCAGTTTACCTCACAGCTGTTGGCGGTGCAGCAGCTTCCATTAGCGAAACTGTCAAGACTTGCAAAGTCGTCACCTACGAAGATTTGGGCGCCGAAGCCATCCACCGCTTGGAAGTTGAAGATTTTTACGCCATCGTCACTTACGACAGCGAAGGCAACGACCTTTACGAACAGGGCGTGTTGCAGTACAAGCAAGACTAATTACCGTCAATTTTTGCATTGCCTTGCGGCTTTGCAACACTCACGTAAGAGCGCACGGCGACTTTTGTTGCCGATTGCGCTCTGCGTATGTTAACACAAAGTATTTTTTAGCACACAAAATAAAAAATTATATCTCAAAAACAAGTCAAAACGCAAAATTTGTCGTATAATGGTTTTGTCGTTAAGATTTTGTTAAATCGGAGGTCCCTTTTGCAAAACCGCGCAAAAATATCCTGCATGTTGGTTGTTACGCTTGTTGTCGCAATAGCTGCAACGTTTTTTTGCGCATGTCAAAATACCCCTGACGATATTCCCGTCGTCAACACCAACCCCAACATTCTTTTCCCGCAAGAGTTTGTTGGCGCCGTAAAGGGCAAAACCGTTCAAATCGTGTCCATAGGGCAGTCTAACGAAGCTTCCGACCTTGCCTACCGACTAAAATTTACCGATATAGGCTATAACTACAACGAAAATTTGTCTGTCGCCGATTTGTCGCAGGGGGACGTGCTTTTCGTGGTGGTCGGTTGCAGCATGAAGGGCATGGCGGAAAAGGGGACCACCAAGGAGCAAGAGCTTGCCCGCGCCGAAGAATTTGTTGCGGCAAGGAGCAAGGGCATTACCGTTATTGCTTGGCACACGGGCGGCGTAGCACGTCGCGGCAACACGTCGGATAGTCTAATTGAGTACGTGTTTTCTCATGCCGACCTTGCTTTGTTCAACGAAAAGGGCAATTTCGACAACATGCTTAACCACTGGGCGGAAAGCGCTCACGTAAGCTACTGCCAGTTTTCCGTGCTTACTGACGTTTTGGATGCGCTAAACGGAGGTGAAGCGTATGTTTAAGCCACTCACCATTATTTTGCTTGTTCTGTCGTTGCTTTACGTCGGCTATGTGGTTTTAGAGCATTTCTATTACGACGCCAAGCGAAAAAAAATCAAGAAAGTAATTCATGTAAACGGCATAAGGGGCAAAAGTACTACCACGCGCCTCATCGATGCCGGCTTGCGTGCTTGTGGATACAGGGTTTTCAGCAAAACCACGGGTACAATACCCACCTATATCGACGTTGACGGTCAATCCAATCAAATAAAACGTTGGGGACCTGCCAACGTTAGGGAACAACTCAAAATGATTGACCTTGCCGCCAAGCAAGATGCGGATTTTCTCGTGTTGGAGTGCATGGCGGTCAACCCTGAATTGCAGTACATTACCGAAAACAACATGCTGCATTCGGATATTTGCGTCGTAACCAACGTTCGCGCCGACCACTTGGACGTAATGGGCGAAGACTTGGAAAGCATTGCCTATTCCTTGGCAAATACCACTCCTACTGGCGGCATCATGGTGCTGGGCGAAGACAAGTTTAAGAATGTTTTCGATTTGTGCGCATCCAAGCAAAATTGCAAAACGGTGGTGGCAAAGCCGTACACGGGCGCAGACCTGCTGGATACCTTTGCCGAAAATATTGCCGCCGCATTGCAAGTTGCGGAGGAGTTGGGACTGGACAAGCAACTGTTTTTCGCGGGTATGAAGAGCTACGTTCACGATCCGGGCGCCCTTTCCGCTTACGAAAAGGACGGCATGGTGCTCGTCAACGGCTTTTCTATCAACGATCCCGATTCCATTTTGGAAGTGTACGACAAGTTGGGGGCAAATCAAAACGATACGAGCGTTGCGGTGTTGCTCAACGAGCGGTCGGACCGTGCTTTTCGTATCGACCAACACATTCAAATGCTGTCGCAAATGAAGTTCGACAAGCTGTATATTTGCGGCTCCAACCAGCGTTACGTAGAAAAAAAACTTGCCGAAAAGGGCATTACTGCACTACGTTACCGCAAGCCCGACGATTTGGACGGTTGTCACGTCGTTTTCGGGTGCGGCAACATTTTCGGCGACGGAATGAAAGTAATAGATTATTTCAAGGAAAACGGCAGGGAACTGGACGGTTTGCAAGCCATTTCCCAGCTGTTTCAAGGCAAAGGCGAGGGCACACATGATTGATATTCTTGTGCTGGGTGTAATTATCAGCATCGTGTTTTACGAAATTACAGACCTTTCTCCGGGCGGAATCATCGTCCCCGGACTTTTGGTTATGTACATTTCCACCCCGCTTCGAATGCTGTACACTCTTGCCGTTGCCCTCGGTTCTTACTATTTAGTCAAGCTGCTGTCGCGCACATTTATTATTTTCGGCAAACGCCGTTTCGTGCTGTACGTAGTAGTCAGCTTGGTTTTGCACTTTTTGTTTAACCTCGTGTTCGGCTTGTTCACGCAAGATTTCTCCGGCACTACGGTCGCAATAGTGGGCTATACCGTTTCGGGCATAATTGCAAATACCTGCAACAAGCAGGGCGTACTCAAAACAACCCTTTCTCTCGGTGTAGTAGTGGGCATTTTGGAACTGGTCATTCTTGCCCTGTCGGCAGCAGGAGTAATAGTATGAAATCCCGCGTTCCCTTTGCAGGCTGGATACTTGCCTTTTGGCTGGTGCTTACGCTCAGCGGCGCGGCAATAACCTTGCTAACCCCACGGCAGGCACAAAGCCCCTTTTACAGTCAAATGATTCAGGCTGCCGAGCTTTCGGCAAAGTGCATGGACGAAATCAAGCAGTACAAGATTTATCACGGCATCGGCATCAGCCCGGACGACAAATTGCAAACGGGCATGGTGGGCACGGGCGATCTTACCGCAATTACTACCACGGACGGCTTGTTAGATGCCAAACGCACCTCCTGCAATCCCAACTGGGCAGCGGTGTATATTTCTATGTACGTCAAAGCCGGCTTACAAAAGGGTGATCAGGTCTTGTTCGTATTTTCCGGTTCCTTTCCGGCACTTAACCTCATGGCAATGGTGTCGGCACAGGTTTACGGCTTGCAAATTTATGCAATGTCCGGTATAGGCTCCTCCTATTATGGGGCAAATAACCCCGACTTTACCTTTTTCGACATGGCAGAGTACCTTTACGGCAAGGGGCTGTTAACCCACCGATTGGACCTCGTTTCTCTCGGCGGTGACAACGACGTAGGCAACGACTTTTACGACGAAGACGTCAAGCAAGCCATCGTCAGCCGCGTCAAGAGTTCCGGTGTTGCGTACTTGGAAGAAGCCGATTACACAAAGAACATCGACGCGCGTTTAAGGTACGTCATCGATAACATTCCCTCCGTTGCCTTCATGGTCAATGTGGGCGGCAGTATGGTGGGGATGGGCAAAGGTTCGTCGGCATTCATTCAATCGGGATATTTCCGTGCATCCTACTCCAAAGGGAACCTTTCTATGATGCTTAACCGTTCGGACGGCAACATGGGCATGATAGGGTGTATGCGCGCAATAGGCATTCCCGTTGCCAGCATGCTAAACATCAAAAAACAAGCCTCCACCTACGGATTGCCCTTTGATCCCGACGAGCAATTTACCATAGGTCAAGGCACGGCATATTACTCAAATACTTACAATCTCACTTTGGCATACGTCACGTTAGGATTGTCTGTGATAATTGCGATATTTTATTTCGTAATGAAAAAACAATATAAAGCGGAGATAGATAAAGATGAAAGAAACTATATTCTTTGTAGAAGATGATCCCAATATTCATGCGCTTATTAAGGCATCGTTAGAGATTAACGGCTACAAGTGCGAAGGGTTTACGGACCCGTTTGATTTTTTTCAATCGATAAAAACAACCGTCCCCGACCTCATTTTGTTAGATATCATGTTGCCCAACATGTCCGGCTACGAAGTGCTGGCAAAGTTGCGTGCGGACAGAACTTTGAGCAGAGTTCCCGTCATTTTCGTGTCGGCTCTGGCAGAGGAGTTAGACATCGTTAAAGGATTAGAAGACGGCGCCGTCGACTACATCACCAAGCCTTTCGGCGTGTTGGAATTTTTGTCGCGCATCAAGGCAAATTTGCGCAAGTCGGCAACTCGTCCCGTAGGCGAAATCATTTCGGTAAGAGACTTGGTTATCGACAAGCCTCGCCACAAGTGCACGTTGTGCGGGCAAAACGTAATGCTTTCCGCCAAGGAGTTCGAGCTAGTCACTATCCTTGCCGAAAACAGCCCCAACGTTGTCTCGCGTGAAGATTTGTTCCGCAAGATTTGGGACATCAATTCCATTATCGAAACTCGCACGTTGGACGTTCACGTCAAAACGATAAGAGAAAAATTTCAGGCTATCACGCCCGAACCGTACATCGTCACGGTGCGTTCCATCGGTTACGCTATCGACGACAAGGAGAACTAATAAATGTATAAAGAGCTGGTCAGGCGAAACGTAGTAATTTTGGCAATGTGCCTAATTATTTTCGCTTTGCTCTCCGTCTACATTACCAATTTGGTCAACCGCAACAACACCGAAAAACAGTTGGTGTACCTTTCGGACGTGGTTGCGGCACGCTTACAAAGCACCGATTCGGAAGAAGAGGTGAAAAGTGTTGTGGACGATTTCACCGATGGACAAGACTGGCTCAACGTAGTCGTTGCAGGTAGCCACGGATTTTACGATCCCATAGGCGAAGGCGCCTACCAGCAGTTGGATTCCTCCGAGCTCAAACTTGCCGATTCTCAGAACAAAGCCGATCGCACCTACATCATAAACGGCAGAATGTACTACATTCAAAAGATTACTGACGACGTAATCATGCGCACGTCGGTAGTGATGGAAGATAATGTCGAACTCATTTTGTACAGTTTGTTCATTATGGCGGCGTTGCTCATTCTCACCCTTGCATTGAGTGTGGCGCTAAACCGTCGCACCAGCGGCGAAGTGGTGGATGCCTTCAACAACGTCACCGAGCACTTGCGCTCCATTGGCGACGGCAACTACACCGAAATTCTCCCTCGTCACAAGTTTGAAGAGGTGGCGGAGGCGTATAGGCAAATAAACACCGTCAACAGCAGTATCGTCAAGTACCTTCAAACCATCAGTACCGAAAGGGACAAGGCAAATTTCATCGTAAACAACATTTTGGAAGGGCTATTGCTCATCAAAACCAACGGTGAAGTTTACGTGGTCAACAAGCAGGCACAAGCGTGCATGCATCTTGCCGACGACTGTGTTGGCAAACAGTACACGGACGTAATACCCAATTCCGTCTACAAGGACAAGATTACCCAAGCGCTTACGCTCGGTCAGGATGTCAGCTTCGACGTGTACGACGAGTCGGGTAGGGTGTTTTTCGTCAAAACGGCAAAGTACCGCAACGAGGCGGATAGCGAAACGGACATTTTGTTCGTCGTTTTGTACGATGTAACCACCGAAAGGCAGGAAGAACGCAACAAGGCGGAATTCATCGCCAACGCCTCTCACGAACTCAAAACGCCCATCACGGCAATCAGCGGCTTTGCCGAATTGCTACTCAGCGGGCTTGTAGAAGAGGACGGCAAGCGCAACGAATACGTCAAAAATATCTACGATGCCTCGCGCAACATGCGCAGCACGGTAGAAGAAATGCTTTACCTCAGCAAAATAGACGAGGCGCATTTCTCCGTTGAGGAACTGGAAAGCGTCAATTTGCCCTCCCTCTCTCAAAGCGTGGCGGCAAACTTGCAAAGCAAGGCGGACGCGCGCAAAATCACAGTGCAGTGTGTGGGCAGCGACGTTCACGTCAAAGGCAAAGAGGCACTGCTCAAACACTTGGTAACTAACTTGGTCGACAACGCCATCAAGTACAACGCGCAGGGTGGTTTCGTCACCGTCACGGTAGAAAACGCTGCAGATACGCCAACCCTCAGCGTGCGCGATACCGGCTACGGCATCGAAAAGCAAAATTTGGAGCGCATTTTCGATAGGTTTTTCCGCACGGACAACAAACGCTACTACGACGTGGAAGGCGTCGGCTTGGGGCTTTCCATTGCCAAGAAGATTTGCGACTTGCACGGGGCAAAACTTACGGTAGAAAGCCAAGTGGGCGTGGGTACTACCTTTACGGTGACCTTTTCCAAGTAGCTTTTCATGTATGAGCTTTACGGCAGTCGTGCAGGAGTCATTCGTTTGGCTCAACGGCTTTTGCTTGAAGTCAACAGGCTGCAGCCGTTTGTAACGACTTTTACTGATTGTGGTCAAATGGTGGCGCATCGTTGCAGTTACCTTTGCCGTGGCAAATTATACAAAAAAATAATCACAACTATGCAGTCAGTCGGCATTTTGCCGCAGGAGGTGTATTATGAAACAAGAACCGCTCAAAACAGATTTGATAGGGGACAAAACGTTAAAAACGGACGAGAAAATAGAATTCTTTGGCGAAGTGGACGAACTTTCGGCAAATATAATGCTCACTCTTCACTTTGTAGAGGACGTAACCATGCAAATGGAACTGCGCAAACTTTCGGCTATGCTTTCCACAATGATGGGTGAAGTTGCCGGCGGCTACGGCCACGTAGGCGAAAAGCACCTTGAAGAACTGCTGGAAGTAATTGCCAAGTACGAGGCAACGGTTGGACATTTCGGCGGATTTGTTCTTCCGGGAACCACTCTCATGGGCGCAAGATTTCACGTCTTGCGGACGGTCACACGCCGCGCAGAACGCGCTTACGCTCGCGTTTTTGAAAAATACGGCGGCAGCGAGTACATTTTTGAGTACCTCAACAAAATGTCCACCCTGTTTTACGCCATGGCACGCAACTTCGACGAAAAATAATTGCACCAAGCACCGTCGGCACGTCCCAGTCGTTAACTAAATTGACTTTTGCGTTTGCAACGGTTGCTTAAAACACTACAAATTGCAAGCGTTTATGCAAATGTATTCGTCGGTTTAGTACTTACAACTCAATTCATTCCGTCTGATTGTTGAACAATCAGGCGGTTTTTGTTTATTTGGCGATTTATTCCCCTTTTTTACATTGAATATTTAACAAAAGTTTACTATCAGTTTATGTTAAAGATTTACTATTTGATTTATGAAAAGCAAAGTCATCGTAGTCACAGGCGCCGGTTCGGGTATCGGCTTGGCAACCTGCAATTATCTTTCTCAAAAGGGGCACAAAGTGTATGGCTTATCACGCAGGGGCAATTCGGACGGTTCTTTTACGCCCATTTCTTGCGACGTAACCAATTACCAAGCGGTGCAGCAAGCCTTGCAAAGCATAGTGGATGCCGAAGGCAAGTTGGACGTGTTCGTCAACAATGCAGGCATGGGCGTGTCTGGCGCGGCAGAGTTAATTCCGCCTGAGCAAACAGAAAGTATGTTTAAGGTCAACACTATGGCGGCAATGGAGTGCGCACGCTTGGCAATTCCCTATCTCAAGCAAAGTCGCGGCTCTTTGGTTTTTGTCAGTTCCGTTGCGGCAGTGGTGCCCATTCCCTATCAGGCAGGGTATTCCGCAAGCAAAGCAGCAATTAACCTATTTGCCGAGGCGTTGAGGTTAGAGGTCAATAATTTCGGCGTCAAGGTGTCTGTGGTAATGCCGGGCGACACCAAGACGGGCTTCACAGCCGCGCGCAGCAAGGTCGCCAATGAAGGGGACTACGACGGCAAAGTGCAAAAGTCGGTAGGAAAGATGGAGCGTGATGAGCAAAAGGGCAGGAGTCCCCTGTCCGTAGCCAAAGTAATTGCCAAGCTCATCGCAAACCGCAATCCGCCGCCAACCGTCGCTGTCGGGTGGGATTACAAACTCGTTTGCTGGCTTGTGCGCATTTTGCCGCAAAGGTTTGTGGTATGGCTCGTGGGCAAAATATACGGTTAATTCAACTTTGATTTTCAATCTGCTGCAACGGCTAATGGCGTAGCTGCTGCTACATTTTCATTTCGAATAGGAGGATAACAAAAGGTATCGTTATGGATTTATTCAAAAAGTGTAAAACTCTCGACAAGGTAAAAAGTTCCAAAGAAAAGGGTATCTACCCGTATTTTTCGCAATTAACTTCCGGGCAGGATACCGAAGTGATCTTGGGCGGCAAAAAAACCGTCATGATAGGTTCCAACAACTACTTGGGGCTAACGGGCAACCAAGAAGTCATCAATGCAGGGGTGCAAGCCTTGCTCAAGTACGGTTCGGGTTGCAGCGGTTCGCGTTTTCTCAACGGCACGCTGGATATTCACGTGGCGCTCGAGGATGAGCTTGCCGAGTTTCTTCACAAGGAAGCTGCCGTCACCTTTGGCACAGGCTTTCAGTCAAATTTGG
>CAYYTD010000046.1:0-9674 GCA_964474475.1 uncultured Oscillospiraceae bacterium
ATCATGCCTGTTCCACAAAATTCAGTTTTTACTGTCTTACGAGCACCGAGCTTTGCAACAAAGCCTTTTTTGTTTTGACTAATAATTATTCGTTTGCGCGGGCAGGGCTGACACAAAATTACAGCTGTGAGCCGATACCCTTACAAAGGAGCGTTTGCAAGAAAATTTGCGCAGAATACCCCGTAAAGCAGGCAAACCGGCAAAAAACGACGGGTTTTTACTCGGGCTTGCGCATGGAGAAGGATTCCACAACCAAGGTGGAGTCTTCGGTGATTTCTTCACCGCCCACAGCCTTAACCTTGATGAGTCCCTTTTCGATGAGGTTTTCGGTAGTGTCGGCGGGGTAATGGTCGGCAGAAACTACGTGGAACTCTTTGCTGCGAGGAATGCCGAGTTTTTCGCAAGTTGCGGCAATAAGTTCAAATGCGAACTTGACACCACGAGCGGACTTAACCTTGACAAGGCAGGGGGTTGCGGCGTACTTCTTTTTGGAAGATACGTCGATTGCGTGGTACTTGTCGGCAACTTCGGCAGGGTTGATTGCCAAATACAGGCACAAGGTTTTGCCCCTGATGGTCATTTTGGCAACGGGAACGTAACCCCTCTTGAAGGATGCGTAAGCCCAGCTTACTCTGTCCGTAACCTTGCGGTAGGACAAAATTTCGTTGGCGATGCGAGCGTAATAATCCTTGGTTTCCTCTTTGGCATTGCAAAGCTTTGCCGTAAATGATTTGGAATAACGCACTACGACAACTTTGTCTCCTACGATCATTTCGCCGCTTTCGTCTGCATCTTCTTCCGCTTCGGATTCTTCTTCAGCCTCTTCCTCTTCGTCCTCTTCCTCTTCGGCAACGGGCGCGGGAGCAGGTTCTTCCGCCACGGTTGCAACGGGAGCAGGCTCTTCGGTTGCAGATTCCTCGACTACCGGCTCTTGGACAGGCTCTTCAACGGGCGTTTCTTGCTCGGCAAGTTCTTGAGCGCCACCGTTCTTGTAATAGCGCACCGTGCTCCAAATGGATGCGGCAAGCGAGGCTGCCAAAACAACTAAAACTACGACCACTTGCCACGTGGGAAAAGCTACTACGGCTTCGACTTCGGCAAGCAAACTTACGATCATGTTCATGAGATACCTCCCGTATTTTAAGCGAACTTTAATGCCGTATGCGGCAAGAAAATCCGTTTAATGAAAACATTTTGTTTATATTTTCTTTTAATATAGCATAACACTGTTTAAAAATCAATAGCTTTGAAATAATTACTTGCAAAATTTTATAAAAAATTCTAATATTCTTAGCTAAAAACGCCTGTTTTGTATAAAATTGCGCGCAACTGAGCCGCAGTTGCGCGTTTTGACGTAGTAATTATATTATTTGAGCGGCGCTTTACCGTTTTGCTTTGGCTGCGCAAACGTTCGGCAGGCCGTGCTTTTACAGCGTTACTATTGCTTTCTCCTGCCGTATTGCTTTATTATGCCACATCGCTTTCTGCTGCAGCATTGCTTTCTTCTTTTGCATTGCTTTTCCGCTACTGCTTGGCGACAAAATCCCTCACCGCTTGAGCGACTGCGGCGTGAGCGGAAACATCCACCGCCTTGGGCAAAACGTGCGTGGCGCACAATTCGTCGTCGTCCACGGCGCCTGCAATGGCAAACGCCACCGCTTGCATAAGTTGCGGGGTGATTTTGCCCACTTTGGCATCCAACACGCCACGGAACAAGCCGGGGAAAACGAGGGCGTTGTTGATTTGGTTGGGGTACTTGCTACTACCCGTGCCCACTACTGCCGCGCCTGCTTCCGTTGCCAGCTGCGGAGAAATTTCCGCAACGGGATTTGCCAAGGCAAATACTATAGGCCTCTGCGCCATAGACTTGACCATATCTTGGCTGACGACGTTACCGACGGAAACACCGACAAAAACGTCTGCGCCCACCATTGCATCCGCCAAAGTGCCTTGGCGGCAAGCCTTGTTGGTGATTTGTGCAATTTGGTTGTGTGCCTCGTTGGCGTAGGTTTCTTTTTTGCACAAAATGCCGCTTTTGTCTACCATGATGACGTCTTTTACACCCAGACCGAGCAAAAACTTGCCGATGGAGATGCCTGCCGCGCCTGCGCCGTTAACCACCACATGCAAATCGTGCAGTTCCTTGCCCACCACCTTGCATGCGTTTATTAGCGCTGCGGCAACGACTATTGCAGTGCCGTGTTGATCGTCGTGAAAGACGGGAATGGACAGTTCCTCTTTGAGACGGCTTTCCACTTCGAAACAGCGAGGGGCGGATATATCTTCGAGATTGATGCCGCCAAAGCTACCCTCGAGCAGCTTGACGGTGCGAATGATTTCTTCTGTATCGGTGGTTTTGAGACAAAGGGGGACGGCATCGACGTTGCCGAAAGTTTTGAACAACGCACACTTGCCCTCCATTACCGGCATACCCGCCTCCGGGCCGATGTTACCCAAGCCGAGAATTGCCGTGCCGTCGGTGATGACAGCAACGGTATTAGCCCTGCCCGTTAGCTCAAAACTTAACGACGGATCGTGATGAATTGCCATGCAAGCATCGGCAACGCCAGGAGTGTAAGCAAGAGCAAGGTCGCTTTCCGTATTGACGGGCGCCTTTACCTTGGTTTCTATTTTTCCTTTCCATTCAAAATGCTTTTGTAACGCTAAAGACTTTTCCATACCATACCACCGTAAATATCAATCGAAATAGGGCTGCATGACAACGACTTGCGCGTCTGCATCCGAAAACATATCTTCCAAAAGGAGAGTGTCGCCCACAAGGCGAACCTGCGAAGAGGGGAACAATTGAGTGAACTCGCCGAGAGAATTGAGCTTGAAAGTGTGCAATGGCGTTGCGTAATGCATGGGAATTACCATTGACGGCTTGACTTGATCGACGATTTTCTTGGCTGCGACGGCATCTACCGTGTACACGCCGCCAACGGGCAAAAGCAAAACGTTGCACCCCTTGATTGCATCAACGATGGATTCATCAACAAAGCCGATGTCGCCGAGATGCACGACGCTGAGCCCGTCTACGTTGAAAGTAAAGACGAGATTATTTCCACGCAGGGCGCCGCCTTGCTCGTCGTGAAAGGTGGGATAACTCTTGACGGCAACATCGTCCGCAGCGCAAGCAATTTCGACGTCTAACACGGCGGGATTATTAAGCAAGTTTTGCACCGCGTTGTGATCGTGATGATTGTGAGAAAGGGTGACGACGTCGGCAAAGACGTGCGTCATGGGGCGTGTGAGAGTTTCGTCGTCGTAAGGATCACACAAAATAGTTGTACCCATTTCGCTGATTATTCTAAAACAAGAATGCCCGAAATATTGTAGTTTCATATCGTCCTCCGCAAGATTTATCCTAATATAATAACACCTTTTGCAGCAAATTTCAACGATACGCGCGCAACTTACTGCAACCGTTTGGTTCTTTTGTTTCGTGACGGCAAAACGGTTGTTTTTTGCCGACAAACGCCCTTGTAAGCGCCGATTTTACCGCAATGGTAGCGAATTTTGAGCTACGTGTGCCGAAATTCTCGCCACCGACAAACAAAAATAACGCCCTGCAAAGGATGCAGAGCGTTGTAAACAGCAAAATTAGTTAACCTTGACGACGAGTGAATGCACGGTGAGTTGTTCACTTGTGACGGAAGGCAGTTGCTCGTTGAGGGAATCGAAATTGACTGTTTGCCCGATGAGCGCATCTACCTTGACCGTGCCGGTAACCAACAAATTGATGGCGGAACTGTAATTGCCCAAGCCGTTGTACACGCCGGATATTTTGAGATGCTTTTGGCAAATTTGAGCGATGGACAAGCGGCTATCCTTGGTGGAATACCCTGCAAGGCACACGTTGGCGTTATTGGCGGCAACGTTATATATGTCCTTCATTTTGAAGTCGCTATCCGAGAAAAACACCACTTCTTTGCACATTCTGCCACCGGTAACAATGAGCACTTCCCTATCTACCTCGATCTTTTCGGGATTGAAGCAGTAAAATACGCCCATTTCTTTTGCCAATGAAAGCAATTCTTCCTTGTTGGAAATGAAAATGGGAACTGCCTGATAGTAAGCAACGAGTTGTGCAAGAATCAAACCCGTTTTGGTAGAGGCGAAAATGGCAATGTGCCTACCCTTTTCCAGTTTGAGTGCGTCGATAACGTTTAGACAGAATGACACATAGGAAACGAACAGCGCCTTTTCGTTACTTAAACTCTCCGGCAGGCGGTGCAAAGTCGTAAAAGGCAAGTCGATAAAGTTAGTAAGCAAACCGTCGCAATTGTTGCCCAGCTCCTTCATTTCGGCGCAGTTTTGCAAGTCTCCTGCAAGGCACTCCGAACAGGATTCGCAGGGAACGTACGGTTCTACCACAACCCTATCCATTTTGTGAAACATGGAGTCGTTTTTGTCGAAAACTTCGGACACGACGCCGACTGCGTTGCGACCTAACACGAAGGGATAGGAGCGTTCCTTTTCGCCGTGATACACTTGCATATCCGACTTTGTCAAAAGCAACTCTTCTATTTTAATTTTGACAAAATTTTCCGCAAGTATAGAGGGAGCAGTTTCCTCTAACACAAGCTGTTCGGGTTGTTGTAAGATCCACCTTTTCATAATTCCTCCCGTCGCGTTGCTTGTGCAAAGCTTTGCGACGATTGATTGGATTGTTTTAATATTATACCAAATAATCGGCAAAAAAGCTACTGTTTTGCCCACATATGCTCCAAATGGTTATTGCTCCCTATTTTTTGCCTAAAAAGGATGGGTTTTGCCGCATAACTATCCTACTACTGACGGCAATCAGTTGTGCAGTTGCCAATTCCACAGCGACTTGCACATATCCTCTAAAGACAGCTCGGCAGTCCAGTGCAATTCCCTCCGTGCCTTGCTTACATCGGCGTAAAGGGCGGCAACATCGCCACTGCGGCGCGGTTTGAACTCGATGGGAATGGTTTTTCCGCACGCCCGTTGGAATGCATCGATGACCTGCAAAACGCTGCAACCCTTGCCCGTGCCCAAATTGTAAACGTGTGCACCTGCCGTGTTAACGTGGTTCAGCGCAGCAACGTGCCCCTTGGCAAGGTCGCAAACGTGCAAGTAATCTCTTACGCCTGTGCCGTCGACAGTGTTGTAATCGTTGCCAAAAACAGGCACGAAAGGAAGCTCTCCGCGGGCCACCTTTGCTACATAAGGCGTTAGATTATTGGGAATGCCTTGGGGGTCTTCGCCGAGAAGTCCGCTTGGGTGGGCGCCTATCGGGTTGAAATAGCGAAGCAAAACCGCCGTCCAAGCGCTATCCGCCTTGCAAATATCTTGCAAAATGACCTCTTGAAAATACTTGCTTGCGCCGTAGGGATTGGTGACGTTGCCTACGGAGCAATTTTCGTCCAGCGGCAGACGCTCGGGCTCTCCGTACACCGTTGCCGACGAAGAAAATACTATTTTGTTGCAACCGTGCTTGCGCATTACGTCCGTTAAAGCAAGCATTCCGCCTACGTTGTTTTGGTAATACTCCAGCGGCTTGCGGCAACTTTCGCCAACGGCTTTGAGCCCTGCAAAGTGCATAACCCAGTCGACGGAGTTTTGGCTGAAAATCTCTTCCAAAAGCGCAACGTCACGCACGTCGCCACGGTACAGGCAAATTTTTCTTCCAGTTAGTTTTTCTACCGCCGCAATTGCACGTGGAGAAGAATTGGAAAAGTTGTCTACCACCACGACGGTATAACCGCCCTGCAACAACTCTACGCAAGTGTGCGAACCTACGTAGCCTGCGCCCCCTGTAACCAAAACGACCATGTTGACCTCCGTAAAACCGCCGTGAGCAAAACTCGGCAAAACCGCCCCTTGCCGATGCTTTGGAGTCCGATTTTCTCTTGCTCGCGACGTTTGTTAAACATATTATACATCCTTTTGCAAGATATTTCAAGGTTTGTAAGGGATGAATGCCGTTTGTTGACATCTTTTGGCGTTTGTGCTAACCTTAAATGGCAAAATCGGAGGCGAAAAATGAGCTACAAATACGAAACACACCTACACACTTACCCCGTGAGCAAATGCGCGCAAGCGGACGTGAGGAGCAACCTTGAATTTTACAAAACTCTCGGTTACGACGGGGTGTTTGTAACTAATCACTTTTTGGACGGCAACGTTAACGTGGACCGCAATTTGCCATACGAAGAAAAAATAGACTTTTACTGCTCGGACTACCGAAAAGCAAAACATCTTGAAAAGGAAATGGGTATAAAGGTGTTTTTCGGCATCGAAATGAGCTTGTATTGGGGAACGGACTTTTTGGTTTTCGGCTTGGACGAAGACTGGCTGCTTGCCCACGCCGACGCAATGGACTTGCCGCCGAAAGAAAAACTGGAGTTTTTGCGTAGCGAAGGAGCTTTGGTGGCGCAAGCGCACCCCTATCGCGAAGCTTTTTACATTGACCACATCCGCCTGCTGCCGAGAAGCGTGCAGGCAGTGGAAACCATTAACGCAAGTAACACCGACCAACAAAACCTGCTTGCCGATTTTTACGCCAAACAGTACGGGCTAATAGCCATTGCCGGATCGGACAACCACTGCGCGGACAAAATGAAAACGCTTGCCGGAGTGGAATTTGACAAGCCGATATGCTCCGAAAAACAATTTGTGGAAGAAATATTGAAAAACAGCCATCGCCTGTTTAGCATGAAAAATCCCCTTGCGACGGAATAATTGCACTACAACCATGAATACCCCGAATTACGACAAATTGCTACTTGCAACCATAGACCAACTGAAAGAAAGCAACGCCAAGCCAAAGCTTCTTGTGCACGTTTGTTGCGCACCCTGCACAACCTACTGCCTAACGCAGCTGCTGGAGGCGTTTTCCGTTACGCTTTACTACGCAAACGACAACATTTACCCCGAAAGCGAATGGAAAAAAAGGCTGATTGAACTGGAAAAGCTTGCCCGTCTGATTGAAAAGGGCGAATACGAAAACTTTGCCGCCTGCAAAATCGAACTGGTTGCGCCAAAATACTCTCCGCAAAACTTTGTGTGCGCCGCAAAAGGACTGGAGGGGGAAAAAGAAGGCGGAGGCAGATGCACTAAATGCTTTGAAATGCGCTTGACGGACACGCGCGACTACGCTTTGGCAAACGGCTTTGACTACTTTGCCACTACGCTGACGGTATCCCCCTACAAAAACAGTAGGTTGCTTAACGAAATCGGCACGTCCCTTCAAAAGGAAAATTTGCTGTGGCTGCCTGCCGACTTTAAGAAAAGAAACGGCTACCAAGAAAGCATTGCATTGAGTACCAAATACGGACTGTACCGCCAGCATTACTGCGGCTGCGAATACTCACTGGGCAACCTGACGGAACGCACGCAATAACGACGAATGCCAAAAGAAAAGGACACGCAACGATAATACTAAAACTGCGAAGGAACAAATAAATGCACCACAAAAGTAAGACGACTTTTGTGGTGCATTTTTTACGACAAAAAAAACGGCAAAAAAAAGAGCGGCGAAACTTTCGTTTTGTCGCTCTTTTCAATATATAAGTTGAAAATCATTTTATCGACGTCCGTAAACAAGCTGCGAACTATTTTGTTGGCACTAACAAATTAAAATAGAGTTGGTACAAATTATTTTTTTTCGATACAAACAAAATAGCACGTTTTGCAGACATTAACACAAATCTCATCGGCTATAAAATATTCTGACAACAAGTTAAACTATTTTGCCGTGAGGTTGCTGCCGTCGGCTTTGTACTCGCGTGTGTTTGCCAAATAGTAGGTTACGTCGCAAATGCCGGAAAATGCCGTGCCGTGCGTTTCGGACTGCATGTTGGAGCCGTAGCTGCCCGACTTGAGACTATCCAAAAAGGCGGTAACGACGTAGCCGGGGATGGCGTAGCCCATGTTTTCGGTGTTGCTTTCGACAATTTTGAAGCTATTGACACCGATGACTGCCGCAGCGCCGTTGCACAGCGGTCCGCCGGAGTTGCCCGGATTGATTGCAGCGTCTATTTGTATTGCCTTGGTTACGCTGCCGTCGCTATCGGCAAACTTGCGCAAGGGGGCGGACACTACGCCAGTGGTGACGGAAATACCGTATCCGTTGGCATTGCCCACTGCAACGACGGGTTCGCCGTAATTCAAGACGTTGTCCGTTTCTTTGGCGTTTTGCTTTTCGACGTAGTTAAAGAAGGGCAGGAAGTTGAACTTGTCGTCGGCGGAGGTTTTGACAATTTTGAGCAGTGCCAAATCTTGCGCCTCGTCGTAAGCGATAACCTTGCACTCGAGCTTTTCGTTTACGTCGGCACGCGCCGCGTAAATAACCCTACTGGTGATGGCAAAGGAAGAAAGTTCGTCGCTGCCCTCTACGTTGATGACGTGGGCGTTGGTAATCATGTAGCCGTCTTCGTTGATGACAAAGCCTGTGCCCTGTGCGGAGGAGCTTCGTTTTGTTTCGTACCAGCCGCCTTGATACCCCCAGCCCATGGAGTAAACCTGGTAGGTGTACTGAATTTCACAGGTTAGTTCGTAGGTGGCGGTCATGGCTATTGCAGAAACCTTTTCCGTTACGCTACTGTTGTCGTCTACGTTGTAATCCTTTACGTTGGTGTCGATTTTGGAAACGTTGTCGTAATTGCCGCTTTGGGAGTCGCCGTAATAGTCGTCGCCGAAAATGGGCAAAAAGGATACATCGCACGCCGTGAAAACAAACGCAAGCGCTACCACTAACAATATGCAAGCTGTTAATCTGTATTTTTTCATATTCTCTCCCTGTTGCAAGCCGCCCTTGAAAAGCGCCGAGCGGATTGAAATAAAGAACTTGACGATTGTAAGAAAGGAAAATTTTGCCCATTGCATGCCGCAAAGGGGCGTTTTTCTTCCTTTACAACCGCATTATATTTGGTTAGTCTTAAAATTATATTGAATTTTAACTAAATTTGCCGCTTTTTACCTTGAAATTTCTTTGCCGCACTGTGTTGCTTAAGCGCCGCAATTGCTATGCCTGCAAACCATCGCCAAAAGGCTATCGCATGAAACAAAAAAAACTATTAGCACGCCTGCACTGCCGCTTACCTGCAAAAACCGCATTTACCTACGGCACGATAAACAGGCAAAAGGCTACGCCAAAGGACGAAAGTACCATACACAAGGCGAAACGACTGCACGAAAGGCAAAAAACTACTTCAAAACGCGATATTGGCTGTTATACAATGCGGTGTAAGCGCCATTCTTGGCAAGCAATTCGGCGTGCGTGCCTTGCTCGACGATGGTGCCGTTTTCGACGACCAAAATTACGTCGGAATTGACTATGGTGGACAGGCGGTGAGCAATGACGAAGCTGGTACGTCCCTTCAACAACTCGTCCATGGCACGCTGAATATCCAACTCCGTTGCGGTATCTACGTTGGAAGTTGCCTCGTCCAAAATGAGCATGGGGCGGTTTGCCAAGTAGGTGCGCGCTATGGTGAGCAGTTGCTTTTGCCCGCCGCTCACGTTGGAAGAGCTTTCCCCTATTACCGTTTGGTAGCCGTTGGGCAAGGACTCGATAAAGCCGTCTATTCGTGCCGCTTTTGCCGCGCGGCGCACGTCCTCCTCCGTAGCGTTGGGGTTGCCGTAAGCTATATTTTGGTACACCGTGCCGTTGAACAGCCACGTATCTTGCAGCACCATGCCGA
>CAYYTD010000047.1:0-9597 GCA_964474475.1 uncultured Oscillospiraceae bacterium
AACCGACAAGATTGATGCCACACTCTAATTTTTCTACAACTATATAGTTATGAAAAGCCTTTTTGTTTGTTGCAATGTCTTTCATTATGCACCTCTGCACTGCTGCATGCTTTGCTTGATTATTCTATTCCGCTAAATCAAAATCTATTTTAAAAGTACGCTCGTCTATTCCCGATACGATTATTTTTGCTTGATCGCCAAGCCTAAATTGCTTGGCATCGCTAAACAAACGGTAATTGTCTTTGTCGAATACGAAGGATGCGCCGAGTTTGTCGACGGAGATAAAGCCTTCAACTGTGTTGGGCAATTCTACGTAAAGCCCCCTCTCCGTTACACCGGAGATCAGCCCTGTAAAAGCTTGACCGACAACCCTCTTTGCGTAACTGCACTTGCACACGTCGTCCGCTTTGCGTTCTGCTTCGTCGGCAACTTTTTCCCTCAAAGAAGCTTGGTCCGCCGCAAGAGAAGCCATTTCCTCATATGCAACCAACGCTTTATCCGTCATTTTTCCTACAACCGCTGTTTTGAGTATTCTGTGCACCACCAAATCGGCATAGCGACGTATGGGCGACGTAAAATGGCAGTAACAATTACTTGCCAAGCCAAAGTGACCAACGTTGTGCACGGAGTACTTTGCCTTTTGCATGGTTCGGAGCATTACGTCGTTAATAAGATGATAATACGGCGTTTTTTGCGCTTTTGCAAGCAAATTTTGCAAAATACTACTATGAATTTTTTGACTTTTTTTAACGGTTATGCCCACTCCGCTTGCAACGGCTTGCAAAGTGGCAAATTTTTCTTGGTTGGGCTCCTCGTGTACCCTGTACACGAAAGGCAAACTGCACGTTTCGGCATACTCCGCCACCGTTTCGTTGGCAAGAATCATAAACTCTTCTATTATTTGCTGAGAAAACATCCTTTCGCAAGGTAACACGTCAACCACGTTTCCGCGTTCATCCCACACAAAATCCACCTCTTTGGTGGCAAAATCGATATTGCCCTTGTCGTTACGCTTTTCGTACAAAATGTTTGCCAACCGTTGCATGTTCAACAGCGACGGCAATTCTTGTGCATATTGCTCTCTTAAAGCCGTGTCGCCGTCTAATATGCCTTGCACTTGATTGTAAGTAAACCTACGCTTACTGCAAATGATTGACGGGAACAAATCACAATCGACAACTCGCCCTTTGACATCCACATGCATAACGCACGAAAAAGCCAAACGGTCCTGCCCTTCGGTGAGGGAGCAAACTCCGTTACACAACGCTGTAGGCAACATTGGGAAAACCATATTCGGAAAATAGACGCTATTGCCCCGCTTGAAAGCCTCCTCGTCCACGACGTCGCCCGGTTTTACGTAATGAGACACGTCGGCAATATGCACGCCCAAAGTGAAACTTCCGTCCGGGTTGGCGCTGATAGACACAGCATCGTCCAAATCCTTGGCGTCTGCCCCGTCGATGGTAAAAATCATTTGGTCGCGCAAGTCAGTTCTGCCGACGTAATCCTTAGCGGACAAAGCGTTGGCAACCTTGCCTGCACGACGTTCGACCTCATCGGAGAATTTGTCGATGATGCCAGCATCACACGCAACGGAAAGCAAATCGGTACTTACACTGCCTGCCATTCCCAAAACAGCAACTATCTCACCCTCCGGATTATTTCGGTTATCCGAAGGAAAAACATTGATTTTTACCGCGACTTTTTGTCCGTTCTTGGCGCCCATATCCTTTTTGGGCGGAACGTATACGTCGGAAATAAATCTATCGTTGTCGGGAATTACGAATCTTCCGCCGTTGGACTTGTCGTACACGCCTACGAGCGTAGTTCTTCCGCGC
Source organism: uncultured Oscillospiraceae bacterium (assembly GCA_964474475.1). Classification (GTDB taxonomy): domain Bacteria; phylum Bacillota; class Clostridia; order Christensenellales; family CAG-314; genus Fimimonas. The sequence continues at coordinate 1,839 of CAYYTD010000047.1, forward strand.
TGAACGATTCTTGTAATTTCTGCCTCGTCCTTGGTGCCGGCAACGCGGCAAAACGCCACTTTGTCGCCGTCAAAAGCACCGTTGGTCTTATTAGCAGGCACAAACAAATCGTCCTCATCCTGCATTAACAAAAATCCAAAGCCTTTTTTGTTAGCTTGAAAAACCGCCTCGCCGTCTTCGTGGCGAAGCAAATACTTGCCGTTTTCTTTTTTAACAATTCTACCGTCAAGGCACAATTCTTGCAATATTTCGGATACACGTTTTCGTTGTGCCGAGCTCGACACGCACAGAAAAGTGCAAATATCTTTTGCCGAAAACGGGCGCGTGTTGCAAGTGGCAATTGCCTCTGACACTTGTTCTTTTTTTATCATAAATCTCTTTACTTTAACGAATTAGTTATTTTAACACCAACAAAAAACACTTCACGTTTCGTCAGGATAAAAAGTTAACTTAAATAATGTTTTACATGGCTTTTGGCAACAAAAAAGGCGATTTTATTACAAAAATCGCCTCGCTCTTCGGCTGTTGCCGAATAGTATTTACTATTACAGTACCGCTTGCAAAATGATCATAACGATGCATACAACGGCAATGATTCCCGCGCAAATATAAGTCCACATTTTGAGCTTAGCTTCTTTGCGAGAACCGGCATTTTTGCCGTAGTACGTTTCCGACTCGTCATCGTTTCTTACCGTACCAGTCATAGCTTCCATACCGTCACTGTTGCCCGACTGCTTCATTACTACAAAAATGATGAATAACGCTGCAATCAATGCAATAGCGGCAAGGGCAATTCTAATTGCTGCTACCAAAACCGCAGTAGCTGCTCCGATAATTGTAATCACGTTTAAAACCTCCGTTTTGGGGCTAAGGGGCATAAAACACCCCTACTGCTTAATTTGCTTTTGTAGTATATCACATACTTTGCCGTTTTGCAACTGATTTTATACAAAAATCGCAATAATCAAGCTGCAGTAGTTTCTATTGTGTTGCCGCAAAGCATAAAAGAGCAAAATTATCTTTTGGAAAGAATTTTTTCGATGTAGTCGTCGATAGATTTTTGAACGACGCTCTTTGCCTCGTCAACGTCTGCTACTTCCGATACCGAAGTGGGCTTGTTTTCAAGCTCTTTGTACACCCTAAAGAAATGCTGCATTTCTTCAAAAATGTGCGCAGGCAACTCCTTGATGGATTTGTACCCGTTGTACATGGGGTCGGTGAAAGGTATTGCAATTATTTTTTCATCGCGTGATCCGTTGTCTATCATGGTGATTACGCCGATGGGGTAACATCTAACCAAAGACAAAGGCAACAGCGACTCCGACGACAAAACCAATACGTCCATGGGGTCACCGTCATCCGCTAATGTGCGGGGAATAAAACCGTAGTTGGCAGGGTAATGCGTTGACGTGTACAAAATTCTGTCCATTACCAACAGCCCCGTTTCCTTGTCTAACTCATATTTTAATTTGCTTCCCTTTGAAATTTCCACTACTGCGTAAAAATCATCCGTGTTGATTCTGCTACGCGCGATATCGTGCCAAATGTTCATATTATCGTTCCTCCTATTACTCAAACTAACGACAATAAGTTGTATATTGATTGCAAACAAGAATGCCGCAAAGTAGTCAACCAACGCAAACATGCCTTTGATTTTTCCCTATTCGCATCCCGTTTTACAATTGATTTTAGCCGAAATTGATCGGCCAAAATAATTGCTCGATCCGCATTAAACGGTGTCTTCACCGTGAATACGCTTAAAGTTGTTAATTAAATACTTCCTTATGGTCTTAACAGGAATATCCTCTTGCTGTTGACTATCCCAACACAAACCAACCTTCAACTTGATGGGGTCGTCCATGGGGATGGCAACAAACTTTTCGCTGTTTTTCACTACGCCGTCGAACAAAAACGCCCCACACTTGCCGTAAGAAAGCATTGTGAATATGCTATTAAGCTGATTGCTGTACATCAACACTTCCAGCGGCAACCCTGTTTCGATAAACTTTTGCTTTATTATTGAGTTTTGGTAACTATCCTCACGGAACATACACGCGCTGTAACGCGCCACATCTGCCCAATCGACCGTTTGACGATTAGCCAAAGGATGCGATTTGTGAACACAATACTTAAACTCAACCTCGCCGAGAGTGTACGAAGCAAACTTGCCCGAATCCATGCAGTCCATCGTTCCGAAAGCCAAGTCAATAGCGTTGCCGTCCAACCAACGACGCAACTCCAAACTGCCCGCCTCACGAAGATCGGGCACGATATTTGGATATACCGCACGCATATCGTTAACCAACGGATAAAGGTAAATGCTGCCTGCCATGGGTGCAATGCCAATTTTTACGCTGCTTTTGTTTTGAGAACGAGCGCGCAGTTCTTTGTCGACCTCGTCGGCTCTACGCAAAATGTCTTCGGCTTTTTGCATAAGCCATTTGCCGTCGTCCGTTACGACAAGACGGTTGTTGGTGCGATCGAACAAGCGCACGTGATACTCACTTTCGAGCTCACGAATTGCCTGGGAAATTGCCGGTTGCGAAATATACAAATTTTTGGCAGCTCCCGAAAAACTCCCATACTTGCATACCGCCAAAAAATATCTCATTTGAATTAATTTCATAGTTACCTCACAAACGAAAGTTTGAATATGCCGCAATACGATAACTTTTGTTTATATTGTACTATTAAATAACTGACTTGTCAACACACCTACAAAAATAAGTTCAAAACTTTTTCGTTAGCCGTATCAGCTGCAACGGATGACGCTTTTAGACAAGCTACAAACAACGAACAAGAAAAATTGTGCCAAACGTTTGCAAGCGGAATCATTTCGTTCTACCGCCGCATTCAGAGCAGCGACTTGAACAAATAAATATCTGGTTTTACAACGCCCTAATACGTAGTCTTAAACTTGTAATAATAAATGCAATTACAAGGCTAATGATATTATGCCGAAAATAAAAACGCCTCGCAAACTGCGAGGCGCAAAATAACTATGCTATGTACTCTAACCGACTAAATGCCGCGAAAAACCAACTAAACGTTGAATTCTTTTTTAAGGCCAAGTTCCGTAGGCAAAATTGCTCCCAAAACAACGGCAAGCACTTGTGCAAGAAGAAGCATGCTACCAACGAGGGCAACGATACCGTAATGAACCTTGACAATGCAAAGCATGGTCGTGAGGCATACGACGAAAGAAGCCGCACCAACGATCATGAACAATTTGCCGAAGCGTTTTTGTGCATATTCCCAAGTTTTGGCATCGAGCAAAGATCTTTCGGATCTGTATCCACCTTTGCCTTCCATTTCGGGAACTTTCTTAGTCATAGTCCAACCAAAATAAGCCATAGCTGCGGGAACCGCAATGTTAACAATAAGCATAACAATCCATACTGCCATAATAAACCTCCCATTACAGGACAATGTTATATTCCAATGAGTTTGTGTATAGTCTCACTATCAATTGTATTATATACTAGTTGCACGGAAAAATCTAGTGTTTTATTGCAAAATTTTCCAACTTTTGCAAATTATTGACCATTTTTTCTCATTATTTGAGCTTTTGCGACAGTTTCAAGGCGTTTTACCCCCCCCCCTAACTTTCCGTGGGGTGGTGAGGTCAAAACGCCGACTTAAATTGCCTCTACGTTAATTATTAAATCAAAGCAACGAAATGCCAGCCGGCAGCCACACATCGATAGTTTATTCACCAGGCAACGGTTTAGTATCGATACAACACAAATCGAAGATTTTCGACTAGATTGCACATATTTCACCATTTCAATAAACAACAACCTTAATGCCAACGATTAACTATTTCCAGTACTCGTTAGTTGCCTTCCACAAATCCGAATAGGTTTTGAGATTGTTGAATTTGGCACTCGGCTCGTAACCAACACCGTGGATGTTGTTGCCTAGCGGCGAATTGTACTGTGCAAAAGTATAGTACACTGCCCAATTGTAAGTTTGAGTCGTTCCGTAATGAGTAATAACGCTATCCGAATAGGGCAATGTGGTTATCGTTTGCGCGATGCCTTTGCCGTAAGTCTTGGTGCCCATTTGAACGCCCGTTCCGTAATCGGTTAACGCGCCCGTCAGCAGTTCGCTTGCCGAGGCGGAATTTTCGTCCGTCCACACCACGATGCTGCACTTACCGTCTGTGGGCTTTTCGCCAAAATAATTCTTGTAGGTGGATGGATAATAATAGTACTCCGTTGCGCCCTTGCGCGGCACGAGGGAAGTAATTAACAACTTGCCTCCCGACGTGACTTGGCTCTTTTCAACGTCGGACAAGTTGAAGTCGGCTACCAACATGGAAGCTATTTCACAAACGTAATCCACTCTTCCGCCGGGGTTACCCTTGAGGTCCAAAACGAGTTTTTTGAGTCCTCTTTCCTTGAACAATTTCATTGCCTCTTTGAACTCTGTGAGAACGTCGCTTGAACCGCTGTACATAAATTGCGAAATACGAATATAGCCAGCGTCCGAAGGAAGGTTGCGTAGCTCACGAATGTCGTAAGTGGTAGATGCCTTGTTTGCAGTTTTGTTAACAGACACGCTTGCGCAATCCTTACCGAAATAAAACTCGACGTACTCGAATTTATATTTGTCGTTTGCAAAATCAATGGCACTACGCGTAATGTGAGGGGTAAGAATTTCCCCTGCGCGCAACACGCTGAAAGTTGCCGAATGCACGGAATTCATCACGATGGAAGCCTCGTCGACCGAAGACACTTCGTTAAAACAAAAATCCGTAACCTTTTGCCCGTTTATTGCAACGTCGTTTCCGTCGGAATCTTTCATGTTGCTGACTTTCAGCACGATGTCGCCCGATTGCATAACGCCGTAACAGCTACTGTCGGTAACCACCGACGAAACATACAAACCGACGGTATCCAACAAGCTGTAAGAAATACCAAACAGCTCACTGCTACCGGAACCGATAGTGGTTGATGCAGGGTTGTAGTATTCGTACAGCTCCTGAGGAGTCATCAACGAACAATATTTGTCCCCTGCCGATTGCAACAAAGCCGTACCTGCAGCAGCAACCGCCTCCGTCCAAGCGCTTTGAGGAATGTCTTTGTAATAATTATCTCTCAAAAAGTTGAGCGTCGACGACAAAATTGCAATTTGTTCAAGTTCGCCGGAGTCCAACTTGCCGTCACTTTGCTCAACTGCGTTTTTCCAAGCCGTTTCGAAAATGGTTGATATATGCTCACTATCCGCAGATGACACGACGACGGAAAGAGCATCTTTTTCAAAAATCTCTCCGCTATTAACTCGTTGTATTGCCGCCTCTACGCTATCGTTCCAAGTTTTTTTGTCTACGTCGCCGTAATACTTGCTGCGCACGTATTCAAACTTACCGAGCAATTTATCTTCTTCTTTAACCACACCACTTGCAATTTGTTGCTGAACGTAGCTTTCGGCCTCTGCCCATTCCGCCTGAACGAACAGATCGGACATTTCTTGCTTTAATGCCGAAAATACTTGTTGCTTGTAGGCGTCAACCTCTTCAGTCGGCACGTTGGTAGAACCGTTTCCGTTGAAAAGTACGCACAAAAACCAGCCAAACAATATGCACATTACCAATGCCAAACTGATCAGTACGATGGAAAGCGTTTTTTTACTCTTTGCCGGGGCAGGAGGCTCCGACCCGTTGCTTCCGTTGTACAAATCGTACATGGACGGTTCGGGCTTATTTTGCTCCTCGCGCGCGTTCATCTTTTCAAATTCTTTATCAAAAAAATCTTTATCCATATCTTCCATAGTAGTAGTCCTCCATTATCTACGCACAAACCGCTAATGGTAGTTGATTTTGTTACTAAGCGGCTATTTGACACAAAACCTAGCTTTATTGCTGCAAACGCGCTCGTAAAATCCATTAGATTATTGACTACAATTTTTTAGCCAGCCAATACTTTAACGATTCAACAACGTCCTTTGCGCCTTCGGCATCGCCACAATAAACGCACTCTCCACCGTCTAACACCACCACGTTGCCAAGCAAAACGTCCGTTCGTTCCGTAAAAACAACTTGCGTGGGTGCATTAAAAAGAGCCAAGCCCTCGTCAATGCTCAATGTGACGCCGTCACCGTCAAACAGGCCGTCCCAAAGAATCACTTTTCGCTCAACAGTCAAACCTCTTGCAAGGGCCAGCCTAATGCGATTGTCGGCGTTAAGCTTGCTTGCTTTGTTTTGTAACAAATGTGCAATTCCAACCTTTTCAGCCGCCTGAAGGACGCGTTGATGAATTTCGCTTTTGGGTATTTTGCGCAATCTTAGCGGATAGCCGACGTTGAACTCCACGCTACGCCTTTCAAAAAACGCAGGAGTTTTCGATAAATAAAGTATGCCCCTATCTTGATTTGTGATACGGGATATTTCTTCGCCGTTCAGCAAAATGTTTCCGCTTTCCGCAGCAACTTGGTTGCACAACAGTTTGCACAATGAAGTTTTGCCACTTTGGGAATCACATATAACAGTGTTTACACCTTTTTGCAAAGTAAAGCTGATATTCTTGAGTACCGCAAATTCGTCGTAGGGGTAACGCAAGGTTACTCCGCAAAACTCAATCATGACTGCAACTCATCCAACGTCAGCTCAAATGCGTGGATAAAATTATCCATAAAATAATCCACTTCGAGGCAGTTGAAAGCTTGAATTTCCGCAGCGATACTTGCTTTGGCCTGTTTGAATTCGGCGTTGCCCATGTTAACTTCGTCAATACATTTAACGTAGGCGCAAATCTTGTCCGCATACTTAACAAACTTGTGCTCGATATCCTTTGGTGCGTTAATAATCTTATCGTACTCGGCTGAAAGTTCGCTTGGAAGATGCAACAAAAGTTTGTCGTTGGAATACTGTTCCAACGCCTTGTAGGCATCGCGAATTTCCGTGTTGTAATACTTGATTGGCGTAGGCAAGTCGCCGGTGAGCACTTCGCTGGTTTCGTGGAATAAAGCCTTGACTGCAATGCTGTTTGCATCTAAATTACCATTGAAATACACGTTGGAAATTGTAGCCAAAGCATGCGCCACTACAGCAACTTGTTGGCTGTGTTCCATAATGTTTTCTCTCACAGTGGATCTCATCAAACTCCAACGGTGGATATACTTCATTCTGTTGAGATAAGCAAAAAACTTGTACACATTAACTCCTTTGCCACGAGCGTAACACCACGCAGGCTACAACGTTCGTAGGCTTTCGACCTTTAATTACATTATATTTATTGTACCATACATTTTTCGTTTTGCAAGCAAAAAAGCCCTTTTGAACAGGCGCAGTTAATAAACTTTACGCAAAAGCACCGAAATCACACAAAAAAAACGATACGCACGAGCAAACTGTCTTACTCATGCGCATCGATTGAATATCAATTATTACCTTAAAAAATTGCAAAACACTGCAGGAACAGTTGCAAATAACGTTACAAACGACTATTAAATCGACCTGTGTAACGCCGTTACCGCGTTTTGATGCACTTGCGCGGGCACCCTTCGGCGCATTTTCCGCAAGAAGTACACTTGGAATAGTCGATAACGGGCAAATTGTTTTGCATTGTGATTGCTCCGTTAGGACAACTGCGTTGGCATTTGCCGCAAGCAATACATCCCACCTGACAAGCACCCATAACTTCCTTGCCTTTGCAGCTTGACGAACAAGCCACGTAAACCTTGGCAGAAACAGGCACGCGAGAAATCAACTTTTTGGGACAGGTTGCAATGCACAAACCGCAACTTTTACACAAAT
>CAYYTD010000048.1:0-9579 GCA_964474475.1 uncultured Oscillospiraceae bacterium
TGAGTCTTTCAATTGCAAGGTAGGTATCTTCTTCGGAACGAGCGGAGTGAAGTTCGCCTTCGCTGTCAAAATAGAGATAATCGCTACGAGCTTCGAGACCGCGTACGCCGAACAAGCTGCCTGCGAAACGGAACAAGTCTACGTTACGTTGAAGGTTGCTGGATTCACGAGAGAACAAACCGGAGATTGCCTTGCCGTCGGTATCGTTCAAAGATGCAACTGCGCAACGGAGAAGAGCTACAAGTTCGTCGGCATCCCATGCTGCGTCGTAACCGAGGAACAAATCGGAACGGTTAGCGTAGGTGGTTCCGTACATGTCGTCGATGTACTTGCGGAACATTGCTACTGCTGCGTCGCCGGTGAGGGTTCCCTTGGCAAGAGCTTCGTTCATTTGAACGATGATGTTCTTAGCCTTGGAGTAATCCTTGGTGATCTTTTGCGTGGCGGTACCGTCAGCGTTCAAAGATTCGATTTCTACCTTGCCTTCGGTGGGCATGTAGGGTTGGTAAGATGCTTCTGCCAAAGCGCGGTTAGCGCCTTTGTATTCCGTGGTGCCGTCCAAAAGGGCAACGACCATGTCGGAACGAACGAGGGGATAACGCTCGATGTCGTCAACGCCGTCGAAGTAGGGGCTGAAGTAGATTGCGCCCGTCTTGGTGTCGCCGGTGATGGACAAACGAACGATGGTGTTAGCATCGAGATATGCCTTGAAGTTGGGCATTTTGTCTAAGAATTGAGCAATGTCGACCAAGTCACCTTGTGCGCCTGCTTCTTGCAATACGGTTGTAGCACCTGCAACGATGTCTACTTGATCAAGATCTGCTTTCCATTTGTTAAATTCTTCCTTGGCAGAGCCTGCGCCGGTGAACAAGTCTTTGAAGTTGATCTTGAGATCGTTGGAGATTTGTTGCCAGGTGGGTTTGAGGTCGCCTTCTCTGTAAGTGATACCGTCGGGAAGGGTGATTTGTCCCGTGGTGCCGTCCAACTCTTTAATGAAGTCGGCATTGGAGAAGCTGATTGCGTGTTCCTTCTTTTGGTAACCTGCAGCGATGCGGAGTTCGGTGCCTTCTTTGTAGGGGAGAAGGTCTACTTCCGGATCGGGTGTAGGTGTGGGAGTTGTGTGACCTTGGCAGTGTTCTTCTGCCTTGGTGTGCACCTCGCACTTGTCGTTTGTGCAAAGACCGCAAGTTGCGCACGTACTGTTGCAAACCGGTTCGGTTGGCGTACAAGCGGTGAGCGCTGCGCCGAGCAACATAATTGTTGCCAATACCATTGACAAAACAATTCTTGTCTTTTTCATGATTTCCTCCTGTTTTTTGTTTTTTTACTGTTTGACAGCCGAGATAGGTGAATTTGGCTGTAAAGACCTGTGATAGATGGAGATTACTCCTTGACGCCGCCGACGTTGACGCCCTTGGCAAAGTACTTTTGAATGAAGGGATAGATGATAAGAATGGGAATGACGGCACACACGATGAGTGCGTAGATTGCCGAGTTTGCAGAGTAGGTGGGGTGAAGGTTTTCCCAGCCTGCCAAAAAGTCCAAGTCGGTGTAGCGCTCAAGCGTATCCCTAATGTAAACCTGCAAAGGCCACTCTTGGGAGTTGCGGATCATTTGTCTTGCCCAGAAGTAACCGTTCCAGCGGGATATTGCAAAGAACAGTGTGACCGTTGCCACGGTAGACTTTGCCATGGGCAAATATACCTTGCCCAGCACTTGCCACTCCGTTGCGCCGTCCACTATTGCTGCCTCTTCGATTTCGGAAGGTACGCCCTCGAAGGCGTTGCGCAGCAAGATGATGTTCATGGCTGCCATACCCATTGCGATGACGACGAGCCATTTGTCGTCTGTAATGCCGATGCTGTTGAAGACATCTTGCGTGGCAAGGTAGTTGAGGTACTGGGGAACCAAGCCGGCGCTGAACCACATTGTGAACACCAAAAAGAAGTTGAAGCCCTTGCGGAACATGAGTCTCTTCTTAGAAAGTGCGTACGCGCCTAAAATGGAGCAACCGAGTGCCCACAGCGTGCCGTAGATGGTGAGGAACAACGTGTTGGAATAGGCGTTCCAAAAGCTGTTGTTGGCAAACATCTCTTTGAAGGCGTCGAACTGGATATCTTTGGGTAAAAGAATAACTTGGTTACCCTCAACCGCTTCCGACCCGGAGATGGATGCCGAGATTGCGTACACGAAGGGGTACAAGCAGCACAGAGAGAATATGCCCAAAAACAAATAGGACAATATTTTGAAAATCAATTCGGAAATTTCTATTTTTCTTTTCATTACTTACCTGCCCGTGGCGAAACTTGCCACCAAAATTGCGTTAGTAGAGGGAAACGTCGCTTGCTTTGCGCGCGATTGTGTTGGCGCCGATGACCAAAATCATACCGATGAGGTTGTTGATCATTTCGGCGGCGGAGGACAAACCTTGCAAGGTGGAACCCTCCATGCCCAGACGATAGGCGAAGGTGGAAACTACGTCCGCAGTTACCCATGTATCGGTGTTGTAAAGCAGCAAGACCTTTTCGTAGCCGATGCTGAGCAGCGAACCGATACGGTTGATGAGCATGATGACCACGGTGGACAGGATGCTTGGCAGCACCACGTACCGCATTTGCGCCATTTTGCCTGCGCCGTCGATTTGTGCGGCTTCGTAACTGGTGGGTGAGATGGCAATGACGGCGGCGAAGTAGACGATACTGTCGTACCCGGCGCCCTCCCAGATGCCTGAGATTTGGTAAATTGCCCTAAACAGCGACGGATCGTTGAGCAAGCCTGCCTTGGCTGTTTCTTCTGACACGGCGCCGATGGAATACAGGAAACGGGAAATAATACCCATGCCGGACACGATGTTTTCTTGCTTGAGAAGAAGGGTGACCAGCGTCGTCATGACTACGGTGGACATGAACTTGGGCAGATAGGTCATTACCTGAAATGCAGAGCGTGCCACGTTGGACTTGATTTCGTTGAAGAACAATGCCAAAATGATGGGCATGGGGAAACCAAAGCACAAACCGTAGAAGGAAAGCAAAAAGGTGTTGCGGAAGGCACGCCAAAAGTTCATGGAAGTGGCGTCGCCAGAGAACATTAAGTTCTTGAAGCTGGAAAAGCCGAGAAACAGTTGGTCGGCAACGTCCACGCCCACTTGCGTGAGCTTGAAACTGCCAAGCAATTCGTACATGGGCAGATAACGCCAGCATATGAACACGAAAAGCATGGGCACCAACATGAGGTAAAGACGCCAATCTTTGCCGATGGTACGCAAAACGTTGAGCCAATGATGTTTTTCGACGTCGTCGCGGACGGCTTGTTCGGAATCCATCGAGTAGGTTTCCGTTTGCTCGTCGTAAACTAAAAATTCGTCCGTTTTGATTGCTTCCATTTGATCCTCCGAAGCAGTTGCTGTTTTTGTTTTGCCGACGGGCTAAAACTGCCCTGCGGCTACGAATGTGTGAATTGCTGCCGAAAACGAATAAAAACTCGGCGCAAAGAATATTATTGATTGCGTGAGCGGAATAACCGCACTACTTGCAAGCACCATTGGTTGCTTGGGGCTGCCGATTGGCTAAACTTGCCGATTGCGCCATCTACTACGCAAAACCTTGCGTGGCGTGGCTAGCAAACCTTGAAGCCTTGCACGACTGCCGTTAGCCTTGCTGTTGCTTGTTGCGACGTTCTTCTTCTAGCCGCAAAAGGTAGGAGCGTTGGTCTTCGAAAAGCCCGTTTTGCTTGCGGCAGATGAGAACGATGACCAGTGCGAACACGAAGGAAAGAAAGTCGTACATGACGATTTCCAGTGCGCGGCTGACGGACGTGTTGACAAGCAACATAATGCCGAAGCGGCCGAGGGACATGCTGACGAAAACCGCGGCGACGTACAAAATGCTGAAAAGGACGCTATCGCGAATTTTTTGCTTGCCGATGACCTTGTGAAGAATGAGTACGAGCAAGCAAAACAAATTGCCGCCGAGAATTACCAAGTAGCCTTGCGCACCCATCGCAGTGAAGGGCATGCCTGCCGCCGCAACCTTGTTGGCACACAAATTTGCCGTGATGCAGTAGGTGAGACCTCCGCACAATGCCGTGACGACGGAATAACCGTTCCAACGCATGGACACCAGTGCGACGAAAGCGTACACCAAGCTGACGGAATAGGGCTGCTCGGGAAACCACTCGATGGCTGCCACGGTGATGAGCGCCTCAAACACGCAGCACAATGTCGTTAATAACGTGACATCCGCCATCTTATACTGGCTGAACGTGAGATTTTTTTGCAATACCTTGTACCCCAAAGACCTTTGACAAGATTTTTTGTGTAAAATTAACACGCTTTTTACCCCGTGCTTACCAAAAAGCCCATGGGCAGAATGCACCGCATACTTTTTACTAAATAATTTTACAATGTTACAAAGATAATTTCCATATCAAATATGGACAAATATTTGCACTTTGCGTACCTTTTTTATCCGTTTTATCCATATAACCCCCACTTGCAACGGACGAAGGGAAAAAGTGAGAAAAAATGCGCGAAAAAGCCTGCTACCTTCGTTGCGCATTTTGAAAATACGTGTATAATATAACGGAGAGAAAAGTTGCGGCATTGGCACCGCCCGTCTGCGTGGAACCATGTGCCAACAGCACGAGAAAAGGCAGGTGCCGCGTGCAAAAACTATCCGCAAAAACTGCCGCCCTTGAACAGCGGAGTAGGCGGAAAAGACGAATCGGAGCACATCACAAAAAATATATAAATAATATACTAAATTGCAACGGCGAAAACGCGCCCGAAAAAACACGGAAATTGCGTTGTGACTGCCGAGCGCGTGAGTATAAAAATGATAATAAAGGTAACGCCGCAAGAGGACTTGAAAAAAATACTTGACCAAAGCAGCAGCGGAGATGTGATTGAACTATCCGAAGGGGAATTTCGCCAAAAAATAGAGATAAACGTGGACGGGGTTACCCTTGAAGGGCAGGGAGAAAAAACCGTTTTGGTATGGGGCGACTTTGCAAAAAAACTTGACCAAAAAGGCGTGGAGTTGAATACTTTTAGAACTTACACCGTTGCCGTGTGTGCAAAGGGCGTGACACTGCGCAACCTGTGTGTGGTAAACGATGCAAAAAACTCTCCGCAAAAGGGGCAGGAAGTGGCACTTTCGGTGTGCGGAGGGGACTTTGTGGCGGAAAGGTGCCGACTTGAATCGGAACAGGACACCCTGTTTTGTGCACCGCTGCCCGACGACCTTATTGAGCGCTACGACGGCTTTTTGAAGGACAAACTTCGCAAAAAGGGGTATTGCAAGCAGCTATTTGCCGAGTGTGAAATTAGCGGAACGGTGGACTTTGTGTTCGGGTGTGCCGATGCGCTGTTTTGGAAGTGCAAAATAACGTCCGTTGCCGACGGCAGAGTGGGATTTGTTGCCGCACCTGCGCACGCAAATGAGCAAAAGGTGGGGTTTGTTTTTGACCGCTGCCAACTGCTGGCGCAAACGGAAAGCCAAAAACAAACGGTGTATTTGGCACGCCCTTGGAGAGATTACGGCAAGGCAACCTTTGTTAATTGCAACTACGGAAGTCACGTGAAAAAAGAAGGATTTGACAAGTGGAACGACACGAATCGCGACAAAACGGCAAGATTTGCCGAGTTGGGAGAAAAACCGCAAGGCAGAGTAGAATGGAGCAAAACTGTAAGCGCGAAAGAGGCGGAAGAACTGCTGAACCATTTTGACGAGCTAAAAAGCAGGTTGAGCTTGGCAGACTAAACGAAAATAGAATAAAAAATATATGAAAAAATGACGAACGAGGGTGTTCGTCATTTTTTGTTGTTAATTATTTGAGTTTTTGATTGTTTTTTTAATTGTTTGTTTTTTAGCTATTATTGGATTTTCTTTTGATTATTTATTTTTCGATTTTTATTTGACTTTGTTGTTAATTGTTTGTGTCTTTCGATTATTGTTTGAGTTTTGTCGGTAATCGTTTGATTTTTTTTTGATTGTTGTTGCGTTTTGTCGGTAATTGTTGGTGCTTTTTGATTATTATTCGACTTTGACGCAATTACACGAAAAACTACTTGGAAAAGTATTGCATGGCGTTGTTGTAGCAAACGTCTTGGACGACTTTGCCGACGAACTCGATGTTGCAGGGGTACTCTCCGTTTTCGATGAGGTTGCCGAGCATTTCGCAAAGGATGCGGCGGAAATACTCGTGGCGTGTGTAAGAAAGGAAGCTGCGGCTATCGGTGAGCATGCCCACAAACTTGGAAAGCAAACCTACCTGCATGAGGGCGGTGAGCTGACGAGTCATGCCGTCCTTTTGGTCGTTGAACCACCACGCCGAACCGAATTGCATTTTGCCGCTGACACCGCTTTGTTGGAAGCAGTTGATGAGAGCGGCAAGAACTTCGTTGTCGCGCGGGTTGAGGCAGTACAAAATTGTTTTGGGAAGTTCGTCCGTTTGGTCAAGCTCGTTGAGAAGGTGGGCAAGCTTGGAAGCAAAGGGTTGGTCTTCGATGGCATCGAAGCCTGTATCGGCTCCCAAAAGGCGCATGTAACGTGAAGAATTGTTGCGAAGGGCGCCGATGTGGTACTGTTGCACCCATTTGTGGGCGGCGTACTGCTTGCCCAGATGCACCAAAATAAACCCTTTGTACATTTCCACCTGTTCGCGCGTGAGTTTGCCGCCGCCAAGAGCCAGTTTGACGATTTTGTCCACTTCTTCTTCCGTTGCGGGTTGGTACATGACTACATCCAGTGCGTGGTCGCTGCATACGCAACCGACGGAATGGAAATAGTTGATTCTGTCCGTAAGCGCTTGGCAAAGTGAGTGAATATCACAAATAGGATAGCCGCAAACGGCGGACAGCTTGCCGACGTACTCGCGGTAGCCGTCCAGTTCGATATTGATGGCTTTATCGGGGCGGAAAGCGGGATAAACCTCGACGGAGAAGGTGGGATCTTGCTTGATGAGCTTGTGATAGTGAAGGTCGTCGACGGGATCGTCCGTAGTGAAAAGCTTGGTTACGTTGGAACCGACGATGAGCTTGCGTGCGGTGAGAGTTTGCAACTTGGCGTTGGCTTGGTCGAAAATTCTCTTTGCCGACTCGGGGCAAAGCACTTCGTTGATGCCAAAGAAGCGGCTGAGCTCCAAATGTGACCAAACGTAGATGGGGTTGCCGATGGCGTAAGGCAAAACTTCGGCAAACTTTTGGAATTTTTCCCAATCTGACTTGTTGCCGGTGATGTAACTTTCGTCCACGCCGAACTCACGCATTAAACGCCATTTGTAATGGTCGCCGCCCAGCCAAACTTCCGTGACGGAGGAAAACTTTTTGTCCTCGTAAATGTGCTGCACGGGAAGGTGGCAGTGGAAATCGAAAATAGGCATGTTTTCGGCATAGTCGTGATACAACTTTTTTGCCGTTTCGGTGCTCAAAACAAAATCGTTACCCAAAAATTCTTTCATGATAGTATATTCTCCGCTAAACGCTAATTTATATTTTAATTTTTACTAATAGCCCTTTGAAATTTTTACTAATAATCCTTTGAATTGTTGCCGTTGCAACTGCCAATTTGCTACAAGTTGCGATGTGACAACCAAACGCCGATGACAACGCAACCGACTGTCTATTAGCCGCTGACCATCCGTTGCAACGTGGGATTTTCCCTTTGCCGTTCGTGTGGCGTGGGACGTTGTGCTTTCTTTTGCAATGGCTTTGCTTGCAACCGCTTTGATTGCAATGGCTTTGATTGCAATTTTTGCTACCGTTGCACTACCGATGGCGATTACAGCGTGACACCCGTTTTGAAAAGGGCTATTTGCCTGTAACCGTTGCGCTCGTTTGCCGTTTGCTTGCCGCTTGCGATTTGTGCGACCAGCTCGGTAAGCTCGTCCGTTGCCTGCGAAAAGCTTTTGCCTGTGACAATTTGCCCGGCATCGTAGTCTATCCACGAGGGTTTGCGCTCGGCAAGCTCGGTGTTGGTGGAAATTTTGACTGTGGGGACGAAGCCGCCCAGCGGAGTGCCTCTGCCGGTTGTGAAAAGCACCAAGTGGCATCCGCAACAGGCAAGGTTTGTAACAGCCACTATGTCGTTGCCCGGACCGCTGGTTAAATTCAAGCCGCCGCAGGACACGAAACTGCCGCATGGAACGACGTCGTTGACACTGCCGCTACCTGACTTTTGCGTGCATCCCAAAGATTTGTCTTCCAGGGTGGTGATGCCCCCTTCTTTGTTGCCGGGGGAGGGATTTTCGTAGCAGGGCTGGCCGTTATCGGCGTAGTACTGCTTGAAATCGTTGACCATGGTGACGATTTTGTCGAAAACGTCCTTGTCGGCCGCTCTATCCATGAGGGACTGCTCGGCACCGAACATTTCGGGGACTTCCGTAAGCACGGTGGCGCCCCCCAAAGAGGCAAGTCTATCGGAAAAACGACCTACCAATGGATTTGCCGTGATGCCCGACAAACCGTCCGAACCGCCGCATTTGAGACCGACACGCAAGCAGGAAATATCCCTCTCTTGCCGCTCGTCCCTCTTGGCAACTTCGTACAACTGACAAAGCAGCTCGGCGCCTGCCGAAACTTCGTCGGGAACGTCTTGTGCGACGAGAAAACGCACACGCTGCTCGTCGTAATTGCCGAGAGTGGCAATGAAATCGCTCATTTTGTTGTTTTCGCACCCTAAGCCCAACACCAAAACGCCGCCGCAATTGGGATGCTTGACCATTTGCTGCAATAAAGTGCGTGTGCGAAGGTGATCTTCGCCCAGCTGCGAACAGCCGTAAGGGTGGGAAAAGGCGTAAACGCCGTCGATGCCCGTCAAATCTGCCTGCATTTGCTTGAAGCGGTTGACGATGGCATCCGCAACGGAATTGACACAGCCGACGAGAGGAATTACCCAAAGCTCGTTGCGCACGCCCACCTGCCCGTTGCTGCGCGGGTACACCATTACCTTGGCGGAATTGCTGCTTGGAGCAAGAGAATTGTCGCTTGGGTAATAGGAATAGGACAGTTGACCGCCTAACTTGGTGGCTACGTTGTGGGTGTGGACGTGCTCGCCTGCGGCAATGCCCCTTGTGGCTACGCCGATGGGGGAGCCGTACTTGATTACGTCCTGCCCCTTGGCAATGGCGCACAATGCAAACTTGTGCCCCTTGGGTATGCTGTTGATGAGAGTGACGCCGCCTGCAACCTGCCCTGCCGCAAGATTGGTGAGGGCTACGGCTACGTTGTCGCCGTCGTGAATTGTAATGTACGTTTTCATATTATACCGAAAATTGAAAATGAATTGCCCATTGTTCAAAGCAAAACTTTGCTTGTTGCAAAAAGCAGAATTGTTAAAAACTTTGTTGCCTCAATATGCAAAACCCAAATTGAGTTTTGCGTGCAACCCTTTGCCGATGCCAAAGCCTGTGCGACATCCCTTTGAAAGCAAAGGTCAATTGCCCTGATGCGTTGGACCTTGCAAGCCTTACTTGGACAAAAACTTGCGAAGGGCGTTGCGCATGCCAAGGTTGAGCATATCGCCAAGGTACTCTTTGGTGAGAGCAAGGTTTTCGTTGTTCAAAAGGTTTTGCCCCCAAACG
>CAYYTD010000049.1:0-9488 GCA_964474475.1 uncultured Oscillospiraceae bacterium
CGTAGACGAAGCGGGCAACGATTGGGACTTTGCTAAAAACGTTCCCGTCGAATCGGACAGAGGTCACGTTTTGAAGGTTTACGCCGTGTACGTACAAGGCAATTACACGTTGGTTCACTCGGCAAGCGAGCTTGTTCGGGCAAACAAAACATCCGTTTACCTGATGAACGACATCGACATGGAAGGCAAAAAGTTCAGCTTTGGCAAATACGACGGCCAAACGTTTGAGGGGAACGGCCACAAGATTAGCAACTTTACCGTTAGTTACACCATGGATGAAGTTACGGACCTGAACCCGATGATTTCCGGTAAGAGCTTGTATATCAGCTTGTTTGGCAATGCGCAAAACGCAACGGTAAGAAACGTAACCTTTGAAAACGTTTCGGTAAAGGTAGAAGCCAGATTTAGCAAAATAACGGGTAACGTGTATGTGGCGCCTTTGTTTACAAACGCTACGGGTTGCACGGTGAGCAACGTCAAGATTGATTTGAACGTAGAAATAGTTGCTCTTAACGACGGATTTGAGTTAGGCAACCAGCTTAACAACGAAAAACAATGTATCGTGTTTGAAAATGCTTTTGGCGCGGGCGAAGCAACCGCCAACACGCTGGGAGACAACGTAGAATGCGAAGTAACCATACAAGACAATAGGGGGTAAACATAATGACACAATCTGTAAGCAAATTTAGTCGCATAATTTGCCTTACGATGGCGGTAGTGATGATGCTGGGCGTAGTTTTGGCATTTACCGCTTGCGACAACGAAGAAAAAACTTATTTCGACAACGAAACGGACGCACTTACCTTTTCGTTGCAAGAAGTTGACGGAATATTTAATCCTTTCTTTTCAACTTCTGCAATGGATAGTAGCGTAGTTGGCCTTACCCAAATAAGCATGTTGGGTAACGACAAAGACGGCAGTCCCACGTATCAAAAGAAGCTTAATGCAAAGGGCGAAGAAGACGGCGACGACACCGTGATGACGTACGACTTCCAAGAAATTACAACCGGCACGCCCGATGTAGACCAACGCACGACCTACTACTTCGTTCTCCGCAACGACGTTCGTTGCTCCGACGGTAGCTATCTTACTATTCGTGACGTTTTGTTCAACATGTACGTGTATCTCGACCGTGCTTACACCGGTTCGGCAACCATGTACTCTACCGACATCGTAGGTCTGCAAGAATACCGCACGCAGTCGGACAACGAAAAGGAGCAAGAAAGCTTCAACCAAAAATTCCAAATTGCCGCCGAAACTCGTGTCAACACTCTCGTGAGTGTTTGCAACGACATCATTAAGCGTTATCCTTCCGACAAGGAAAACGGCGAAAAGATGTTGCAATATTTGCAAGCGTATGCAAACGAAAACAGCGACAAGCACATCGTTGCCGATTACAACAAGGCTTGCGAAATGTTCCGCGAAGAACTTCAAAGTGACTACGTTGCCGCAAAGGATACTTGGAATGAACTTAAGTTTTACGACGAAAAGGGCAGAGCTTACGAAAAACTGATCAATAGCGACGTAGAAATGTTCCTTTACAACGAAGGTTGCATCACTTGGAACAAAAAAGACGCCGTTTTGGAATATCTCCCCGGTAAAGACAATGTTTTGGGCGCTCCTGCCGATACCGTTGCCGGCGTGGAAGCTATTTCTCCCATGACGGAACAACAAGCCATCGACTGGGTATTCAACTACAAAATCCCCAAGGATATTGAAGAAGTAGTCAAGTATTGGCAAACGGCCACCAATCTTCAAACGTACATTGCAAACCAAGAAGCGCAAGAAGATGCAAAGCTGACCGAAGGCACGAGGAAGTACAAAAATATTTCCGGTATTCAATTTGCAAACATGACTCAACCCGTTACGGTAAACGGCGTTACGTACGATGTTCCCGAATGGACGGACGAAACCAAAACGCAAGTAAAGAGCGGCCACGAAGTATTGTCTATCACCATCAACGGCGTAGACCCCAAAGCTATTTGGAACTTTGCTTTTACTGTTGCTCCCATGAGCTATTACTCCGATGCAGAACACATTGCTAAGTTCGACTACGTTGAAAACTTCGGTGTGGAATACGGTTCGCAAGACTTTTTGCAAAACGTAGTTAAGAACCCCGACAAAATCGGCGTACCCTTCGGCGCAGGTCCGTATGCGGCAAGCAAAGAAAAGGGTGGCACGACGGGCATCACCGCAGGCGAATTCCGTTCGTTGGGTGTCATCTATTACGAACGCAACGAGTACTATGTAGGCGGCAAACCGTTGATTAAAAAGATTCGTTACAAAATCGTTAGTAGCTCCAACATTCGCAATGCGTTGTATACCAACGAAATTCAATTTGCCGAACCCAACGCCAAGCCGGAAATCATTGCCGAACTTGACGGCAAAGCTTCCGAAGGCATCGGCAGACAATCCATCAAAACCCTCGGTTACGGATACATCGGTATCAACGCAGCTAAGGTTCCCGACATTTCCGTTCGTCGCGCAATAATGCACGCCATCAACATTATGGAAATCGTCAGCTATTACCAAGGCACGGCAAGCGCATTGTATCGCTCCATGTCTAGCGAAAGCTGGGCGTACCCCGGCAAAAAGTACGGCAGCCCCGTAACGGCTTACTATCCGTACATCGGCGACGAAGTACCCTCCAACCTCAAGGTGGTCGGTAGCGATTACGCCGCATTCGTCAAGGAAAAGGGCTACAAAGCGGGACAAACCCTTTCCGAAGAAGATCAACAGGCATTTTTGATCAAACTCGTTGAAGACGCAGGATACACCAAGAACGCACAAGGCATTTACCAAAAAGGTCAACACAAATTGATATACACCTTTACCATTGCCGGCGAAGAAACGGACCACCCTGCTTACAATGCGTTAAAACACGCTAGGGACATCCTCAACAAAATCGGATTCAGAATTGAAGTTACCACCGATGCTAACGCACTCAGCAAGTTGTCAAGCGGCGCGCTGACCGTGTGGGCAGCAGCTTGGGGATCCACCATCGACCCCGATATGTATCAGGTTTACCACAAGGATTCCAAGGCAACGTCCACTCTCAACTGGGGTTACACGGCAATTAAAGCTAACGTTGCAGGCAAGTACGACTACGAACTTGACATCGTTGAAAGATTGTCCGAAATCATCGATGACGCTCGTTCCGTAACGGCAGAGGAAGCTCGTGCCGACAAGTACAGACAAGCCTTGGATTTGGTTATGGAATTGGCAGTAGAATTACCTACTTACCAAAGAGACGACCTGTTTGCTTACAACAAGAACATGATTGATACCTCAACCTTCAACCAAAACCCCAGCTCTCTTAAGGGCTTGATTAGCGACATGCACAAGTTGTCGTTGGTTGTTGAAAACCTTGAAAAATAATATAAAGGAAACTTTGCTTCGCAGGCAGAAGATTAAACTTGCTTGCGAAGCAAAAAAATGAAAAAATGTTTAAATACATTGTTAAAAGACTGCTGATATCCATCATTATTTTGTTGGGCGTGTCCGTCATTATTTACACGCTAGTGCGTCTTATGCCCAACGACTACGTGGATACAAAGTTCTCGTCGCAATTGGCTCAAGGAAAAATTACCCAAGACGACATTGACAACTTTAAGAAGCTGTACGGGTTGTACAATCCCGAGGCGGAATTGGGCATTGAAATTTCGGGGTACGAAGGGCAGTTTACGCGAGACGTTAAAAAGCACAAATACGAAAGTGGCACCGATGCCGACAACGTATACGCCGAATTTGTTGAAGGTAGTTACCGCAACGGAACGGACACCCTTGTTTTGACAGAAGAAAACGGCACTATGACGTATGTTTTGAGAAGGGTGGAATACAAAGAAGTAACCAAGCCGGACGGATCGACTACGCACGAGCAAGTAAGAACGGAGTTGGATAAGGGTACGTTTACCGTAAAAGTGGACAAAAACCACGAAACGGGCGTAGTTAACTCGCAAAACATATACCTTGTTTCCGATACTAACGGCTCCATCGAAACGAAAGTGGAATACAAAGTGGCATCCTTCTGGAAGCGCCTCGGCGCCATTTTGGGCGGCTACTTTACGTGGCTGGGCAACTTGGCAAAGGGTGACCTTGGTACTTCGTTTATGTACGAAAAGCCCGTTGCGCAAGTTATATCCGAAAACATGTGGATATCATTTGCAATTGCCTTGGTTGCCACTATTTTGCAATTCATCATTGCAATTCCGCTTGGCGTATCCGGAGCTACTCATCAGTATTCGGTGCAGGACTATCTCGTGACCATTTTCACCATGATAGGCTTGTCCTTGCCCACCTACTTCTTTGCGGCGATAATGATTAAAGTATTTGCCGTTGATTTGGGTTGGTTGCCCACGTCGGGATTGGTAGACAGTAAAAACTTTGTCAACGACTTTGCGAGATTCGGCAATATAGCCAAGCACTTGATTTTGCCCATTTTTGTAAGCGTGGTACTTTCGTTGGGCGGTTTGATGCGTTACACGCGTACCAACACGTTGGAAGTGCTCAACGCCGACTACATTCGTACCGCAAGGGCAAAGGGCCTGTCGGAAAAGACGGTAGTGTACAAACACGCCTTCCGCAACACGCTCATCCCCTTGGCTACGTTGCTTGCAGGAATTTTGCCTTCGTTGTTCGGCGGAATGATGATAACCGAGCAAGTATTTGCAATTGACGGTATCGGCAACCTTGCTTACAAGGCGTTGAAGGGCGGTGACGTACCGTTCATTATGGGTTACAACATGTTCCTTGCTATTTTGACGGTAATAGGAACTTTGCTTTCAGATATTATGTACGCAGTGGTAGACCCGCGCGTAAAATTGGGTAAATAGGAGGAGCAGCGAATGATAGATAAACAACATCCTGAAAACGTTGCCCCGATTGTGGAACAAGTTGACGTTGCAACGTTGCAAGAAAACGTAAACGAAGAGGAAGTAAACGAAGTTACGGAAGCGATAGAAGAAGAAACGTATCGCGAAATGTCCCCTTTCAACCTCATTTTGCGTAGATTCTTCCGCTCAAAGTTGTCCGTTGTAGGTCTCATAATGATCGTATTCCTGTTTTTGTTCTCATTTTTGGGACCGGTGGTGTACGGTCGGTACATTGACGAAGAAGGCGAAGACATGGTAGACCGCACGCCGACCATTGCTTATACCTACAAAACGGTGGTGTACATCGTGGGCGAAGACGGCACGATGTATCGCGAAACGGATGCAAACAAGGATTCCACTTTGCCTCGCGTAACCGTTACCGAAAGGCTTTCTATTAACAGGCAAGTTAACAGTTACGCCGATCCATCGATCGATCACCTTCTCGGCACGGACGATCAAGGCTACGACGTTTTTACTCGCTTGATGCGCGGCGGTAAAATATCCTTGACCATCGGATTCGTAGTAGTTATTTTGGAAACTATCATCGGTGTCATTTTGGGTGGCCTTGCAGGCTACTTTGGCGGCTGGGTAGACAGCATTATCATGCGTATAGTTGACATTTTCAACTGCATACCCACGTTGCCCATTTTGTTGATTGCCTCTGCGGTCATCGACGGCTGGAAAATATCCGGCGCCATCACGGCCGATCAGCAAATATACGTTTTGATGATAATCATTACACTTTTCAGTTGGAGCGGTATTGCGCGTATGGTACGCGGGCAAATACTGTCTTTGAGAGAGCAAGAGTACATAACCGCAACGGAAGTTATGGGTTTGCCCACTTGGAGAAAGATTTTCTTGCATCTCATTCCCAACGTTATGCCGCAACTAATCGTATCCATGACGCTTGGTTTGGGCAGCGTAATTTTGTACGAGTCCACACTTAGTTACTTGGGTTTGGGTGTGCCCGTCGGTAAGGCTGCATGGGGAACGATGATTTCCGTAGTCAATTCCGACCCGACCGCACTTCAATATCACGTAAATACCTGGCTGCCCGCCGGTTTGCTCATCGTAGTTGCCGTTCTCGGCTTCAACTTTGTGGGCGACGGTTTGCGTGATGCAATGGATCCCAAAGCCAAAAAGTAATGCCGAGGAACGACCATGAAAAAATCATCTAATTATTTGTCAATAAAAGAAAGTAGACAAATTTTGAAGTACAACAACGAGCGTATGCGCTATTACGAAGCGCAAAAACGCAAAAAGCGTTTGCCCGAAGAATATACTTCAAAAATGAAAAACCCTAACAACATTATTGAAATAGACAATCTCAAAACGGTGTTTTTTTCCGATACGGGAACGGTAATGTCGGTAAACGGTGTATCCTTTGATATTCCCAAGAGCAAAATCGTGGGCGTAGTGGGAGAATCCGGTTGCGGCAAGAGCGTTACGTCGTTGTCTATTATGCAATTGGTTCAAGCTCCGCAAGGGCAAATAGTGGAAGGGCAAATTCGTTTTAATACGGACGACTTGGGCATCGATGCAGATGGCAACAAGCTGTGCTACGACATTGCAAAGATGCCTACCGAGCAGATGTACAAGGTTCGCGGAAAGGACATCACGATGATCTTCCAAGAACCCATGACCAGCCTTAACCCTGTGTTTACCATAGGCAATCAGCTGGACGAAGTGTCCTTTACGCACAATCCCGAAATCACCAAAGAAGCGGCAAAGGAATGCAGTATTGAAATGCTTACCAAAGTTGGTATTGCCATGCCGGAGCACGTTTACAAGAGCTACCCTCACGAATTGTCCGGCGGCATGCGCCAACGCGTGATGATAGCAATGGCGTTGATAGGCAACCCCAAGTTGATTATTGCCGACGAACCGACTACGGCGTTGGACGTAACCATTCAGGCACAGATACTGGAATTGCTTAAAAAGCTGCAAAAGGAACAAGGCTGTTCCATTATGCTAATAACGCACGACTTGGGCGTTATTGCCGAAATGGCAGACGAAGTTGTGGTTATGTACGCAGGCAGAGTTATCGAAAAGGGAACCGCATCGGAGATTTTCCATAATCCCATGCATCCTTACACGATAGGCTTGCAAAAGAGCAAACCGCTCATCACATCTTCCTCTTCCGAACCTTTGTACAGCATCCCGGGGCAGGTACCCAGCCCTATCAATTTGCCTGACTGTTGCTACTTTAAGAATAGGTGCAGCAGGTGCACTGGCAAGTGTGACGGAGCTTACCCTGCTGAAATTAAAGTAAGCGACACTCACTACGTAAGCTGCTATCTGTACGACGAAAAGGAGTAATTACAACTTGAAAAGTGCGCCAAGCGCAAGTTTGTTTGCAAAAACTAACGTTTGAACAAACGGGCGCAAAGTGTGCTTGGACGTTTCTTCTCAACGCATTGCGGCAATTACTGTGATTGCCTCAACGCAAAATACTAAAACGGTAATATAGCGAGAGAAAACAATGGCTACTGAAAATAATTTACAAAACAATCAAACGTGTGCGGAAAACGCAACCAACTCTGCCACGGAATATATTTTGGAAGTTAACGACGTCAAAAAGAACTTCCCCATCGAAACCAACTTCTTTGGCAAACCCACAAGGTTTTTGAAGGCGGTGGACGGTGTGTCCTTTAAGCTTAAGCGAGGCACCACGATAGGCGTTGTGGGCGAATCCGGCTGCGGCAAAACCACCCTTGGCAGGACGATACTCAAACTGTACGAAAGCGACGGCGGTCAAATCATTTACAACGGCGAAGACATCACAAAGCTGTCCAAGGCGCAAATGCTCAAGTACCGCACGCAAATACAGCTTATCTTCCAAGACCCCTATTCCAGCTTGCCTCCGCGCATGACGATAGGCAACATTATTGCCGAGGCTGTTAGGGTGCACAACATCGTACCAAAGGAGCAAGTTACCTCTTACGTGTTGGACGTAATGAAAAAGTGCGGCTTGCAAACGCAGTATTACGACCGTTACCCCCACGAATTTTCGGGCGGACAACGTCAACGTATTTGCATTGCCCGTGCATTGGCAGTCAATCCGCAACTGGTAATATGCGACGAACCCGTGTCCGCATTGGACGTGTCCATTCAAGCGCAAATCATCAATTTGCTTAAAGATTTGCAAAACAAGTTGGGCTTGACGTACATTTTCATTTCGCACGACCTGTCTGTTGTAAAATACATTACCGACCAAATTTTGGTAATGTACTTAGGCAACATGATGGAATTGGGCGAAACGGACGAGCTGTTCGACAATCCTTTGCATCCTTACACCAAAGCGTTGTTTTCGGCGGTTCCCGTGCCCGATCCGGACGTGGAACATCAGCGAATTATTCTCGCCGGCGACATCCCTTCCCCTGCAAATCCCCCCAGAGGTTGCAAGTTTCACACTCGTTGCAGCGAATGCATGAGCGCTTGCAGATATTTGCAGCCGGAGTTTAAAGAGGTTACCCCTGGCCACAAGGTTGCTTGCCATTTGTACAACGAAGAGATCACGAGCAATTTGTCCAAGTACGACGAAGAGTATCAGCAACTTCTCAAAAAGGAAGAAGAGGAACGCCTTGCCGAGGAAGAAAAGAAAAACAAACGTCGTTTTTGGAAAAAGTCTTCCAAACAGGAAAGCTCGGAAGAATAATTATTGACGGACAACTCTTCACGCAATGTTTTTAGTTGTCGCAAGCAAAGGAAGTTTTGCGTTGATTATTGATAGAACAAATAATATGAAAAAAGACAAACCTGCCAAAAAAGAATACGTCGACGACGGACATACGATTTACAGCATGGACGGATTGACGGAGGGCAAACCCAAAACGGAAAAAGCAAACTTGAGCAAAAAGGAGTTTTGGGCTGCAATCAAAGCCGGCTTTGCCGTGTTTTTTCCAAAATTGCTAATGGTAATTGGCTGTTTTGGATTGGTTGCTTTGCTAATGTATTTTTGGCTTGCATAAAGAAGGATTTTAGAAATGAGTAGAAAAAGAACGTTATCTATTACGCTATTGGCGGCGCTTTGCGTCGTTGCGCTGCTCGGAGCCGTGGCTTGTTCGGTCATTCCGAGTGGCGATCAAACGCCGCAAAGGCAAAATTTGCGTATTTTCCAATCGGATTTTCAATTTACGCAGGAGCAAAAGCTGTCGCAAATAAAGGCGCAGTATCTTGTGGAAAATAACGGCTACAAGGATACCGATTCCGTTGTGGTAATGATCAGCGGACAAGGCGATTCCCTCATTGATCGTTACAAGTCTACGGGCAAAAGCGGCAATTTGGCAGGATACGCCTCATCCGAAGAGGGCAAACGTCATCTTGCCGAAATAGAGCAAGAACAAAACGCCTTGATTGCCGAACTTGAAGCAAAGGGCTACGCAAACAAGGTTATTTACAGATATTCCACCGTTACCAACGCAATTGCAGTTGAAGTAAAATACGGCGACGTGGAAAAAATCGGCAAGCTTGCTTCTGTTAGCGGCACGATGTTGTCGGATACGTTCAACCGTCCGCAAACCATCGAAAAGGGCACCGATGCTTCGGCAATAGTAAACGCAGTTGACATTTACCCCACCGGTATTTACGATTCTTCCGCCGCAGCGGCAATGGGAT
>CAYYTD010000050.1:0-9220 GCA_964474475.1 uncultured Oscillospiraceae bacterium
TTGCCGATGCAAACGTCGACGTACTGCATGAGTTCCGTCATGCATTCCTGTGCTTGTGCGGGAGTCCACAACTTTTTGCGATAATTGAGGTCGCAAGAAACGGTGACACCGTGCTTTTTGGCACAGATGAGTGCTTGCTTGAGAACCTTTTGCGTGTTGGCACCGAGTGCGGGAGTGATGCCCGTCCAGTGGAACCAAGTGGCATCCTTGAAAATTTCGTCAAAATCAAAATCTTCCGGAACGCACTCGGACACGCTGCTGTGAGCGCGGTCGTAAATGACCTTGGAGGGACGCATGCTTGCGCCCGTTTCTAAATAATAAATACCTACTCTATCGCCGCCACGAGCAACAAAATCGGTGTTGACACCGTATCTACGCAAAGCATCTACTGCGCTTTGGCCGATTTCGTGGGTGGGAAGTTTACTAACGAAATACGCTTGGTGACCGTAGTTTGCAAGTGATACAGCCACGTTTGCTTCGCCGCCGCCGTAGACGACGTCGAAATTGTCTGCCTGCACGAAGCGTTGATATCCGTTGGTGGACAAACGTAACATAATTTCTCCGAATGTAACGACTTTTGCCATAATAACGTAATCTCCTTTTAATTAAACCCTTATTAAAAATCCAAATTAAAAATCCAAAAATCCGTGTTTTGTTAACCCTTGATGAAGTGAACGGCAAAGCCGCCGATTTCACCCGACAGGTAAGCAACCTTGAGGTTGCCCTTGTCGTCGTACTTGAAACTACCTTCGTCGAAGCTGACACCGCGCATGGAAAGTTGCGCTACGGCGCGGTTGACGTTGGGAGTGGCTACGGCAATGTGGCCGCAAGTGCCCCTGCCGGACTCCTTCATTACTTCTACTTCGGTGCCGGCAAACACGCTGGAGTTACCCTCCTTGACCTGCCAACCGAACAACTCGCAAAAGGCTTGTGCCGTGGCGGACGCTTGTTGCGAACTTTGTGCGTTGATGCCGATGTGTGCCAAGCGGAAGGACAACATTTTGTTGACGGCGCTCTTGCAAAGGTTGGTGATGCCTTGAACGTCCCTTGCCTTGACGAGGTTGCCGGGAACGATCCAGCTGCCGCCGCAACAAACTACCTTGGGATTGGAAAGATAATCCAAAACGTTCTTTTCGTTTACGCCGCCCGTGGGCATGAAGCGCATATCCGAATAGGGAGCGGAAACGGCGTTGATGTACGCCACGCCGCCAGCCTGCTCGGCAGGGAAAAACTTGACGAAATTGAGCCCCAGTTCCATTGCCTGCTCGATTTGGCTGCCGTTGGCAACGCCCGGAACAAAGGGGATACCCCTTGAAAGACAATGGCTGACTACCTTGGGATTGAGCCCCGGTGCTACGCAAAACTTGGCACCTGCATCGATGGCGGCATCTACCTGCTCTACCGTGAGAACGGTGCCTGCGCCCACCAACATGTCCGGATAAGCCTTGACCATGGCGGCGATTGCCTTGTCGGCATCCTTTGCCCTGAAAGTGACTTCCGCTGCGCGAATGCCCCCTTCATACAACGCTTTTGCCAAATCGGCGGCAAAAGAAACGTCTTCTAACTTGATGACGGGGATGATACCCACGCTTTCCATTTGTGAAATGAAATCTTTCATTATTCCTCCATGGTTTTGCAATGCTAATTTTGTTTTTGCAACCAGATGCGTTCACTGCGCATTTGCCTGCAAAAATACTTGCAAAACGAATAACTTGCTTGAATTGAATTGCGACAACGCTAACAAACCACTTGTGCGGAAACAGCCTTGTGCAGAACATTGCGACTCGATGACTTCCGACGGCTACGCCACTTGCGTTGCCTTGATTGTTTTGGCTATACCGATTGCCGTAGCTTTGATTGCTTTGGCTGACTACGTAACTGTAGAACAACTTGCGTTGCCTTGATTACTTTCGTCACGCCGATTGTTGCCGCTGCCCAACTTGCCGACACCGCCAAAGGACTGTGTGCAAGGCGCCGAGCAAACTATGCACAATGCGGACTTGGCGAAAAAACTATCTTGCCAGCCAACCGCCGTCTACTGCCAAGGTGAAACCGTTGACGTAATCGGATGCGGGAGATGCCAAAAATACTGCTGCGCCCATGATGTCGTCCGGAGTGCCCCAACGACCTGCGGGGATGCGATCCAAAATGGCTTCGCTACGGTCCTTGTCCGCACGGAGAGCTTGCGTGTTGTTGGTTGCCATGTAGCCGGGAGCAATGGCATTGACGTTGATGCCGTACTTTGCCCATTCGTTAGCCATGCTCATGGTGATGCCCTTGACTGCAGACTTGCTTGCCGTGTAGCTGGGAACGCGAATGCCGCCTTGATAGGACAACATGCTTGCAACGGAGATGATTTTGCCGCCGCTGCCCTGCTCGATGAACTTGCGCGCTACCGCTTGGCTGAAAAAGAATACCGTTTTGGCGTTGAGTGCCATGACGCTATCCCAATTTTGTTCGGAAAACTCGATGGCATCTTGACGCTTGATGATGCCTGCGTTGTTGACCAAAATGTCTACCCTGCCGAATACGTCCACGGCACGATCGATGATGCGTTGAATGGGTTCTTGGGAAGTGAGGTCTTCCGTCATGTAACAAAAATTGTCTTTGCCGAGCATTTTGAGTGTGTCTTCGCTGGGAACGACGGACACGCCGAGTACCTTGGCGCCTGCCTCTACGAAAGCTTTGCAAAAACCTTGACCGAGCCCCGTGTCGCTACCAGTGACGATTGCCACCTTGCCTTGCAAACTGAATTTGTCTAATATCATAATACACCTCCACTATACTTTGTGTATATAATACATCTATTTTTAGGCTTTTGCAAGTACAAATATATACTGTTTTATGCACAAAACGGATGTTGTGAGCTGCCGCGCGGTACCTTGCAAGTGAGAAAACCGTTGCAAGGAAAGGGCAAGTGAAACGCCCGTGTGAAAGTGAAGGAAACGGTGCGTGACTAACAAAACGCTGTAAAAGAAATGCACAAAGTGGAGAAAAAGAAAAACAGGGCGGTGGCGGAAAAGAAACGTGGCAAAAAAAACGAGCAAAAGGCGATACAAAAATGAGTGCGAAAAACGGAAGAGCGGAAGATAAGGCAAGTAAAACGACACAAAAAAACGCCCTTGTGTGTGCAGAGGGCGTTAAAATTGACCAAATATAGAAGGACTTTACAAGACGGACAGGGCGCGGAGTGCGGCAATGAACAAAAACAGGGTGACTGCCGAAACGACGGTGTTCCACACCACTAATTTGCCTGCAAGGTCGTCGTCGCCACCCATTTCCTTTGCCATGACGGCGGATGCGACGGCAACGGGGGAACCGAACACCGCCAAGTAGGCGGCAAAATGCTCGCCGGACAAGGAGGGAAGAAGGAAATACGCCACCGTGAGAGCAACCGCAGGAATGACCACCATGCGAATTGCAGTGACCACCGTAACGATGCGGCTATCTTGACCGCCACGCTCGAAACGGAACTTGCCGCCCAGCACCAAAAGTGCAAGAGGCGTGGCTACATTTGCCAGCGACTTGACCACGTCCCCCACCAGAGTGACGCGGACGGAGCAAACCTCGAAGGAAAACAAGCGGAAATTGCTGCCGCAACTTTGCAAAATTTGCCTGATGCCTAATGCCACCAAACCGCAACACACCGCAATGATGAGGGGATTGGTGACGATACCCTTCAACACGCGGAGAAGGCTTGTGGCAAAGGGGGACTTGGCGGAAGAACTTGCAAAGCCGCCAGAGGACGGATCGGAAGTTTGTTGCGTAGGCGAAGAACCGTTAGTCGAAGAATCATCCGCTGTGTAAGGGGAATAATCGGTCACACAAGAAGTGCCGATAGCCGTGCAGGGGGGAATATCCGACGACGGAGAACAACTGTCGGTGGCTGACGATGCGGAACCATCCGACGAAAGAACGCCACATGACGAACTATCCGACGGAAGAGAACCGCCGAGTAAAGAGCCGCCAAGCCGAGAAGTGCCGTCCGCCGCTTTGACGGAAGAATCGTCGTTGAAAAAGGTGAGTGCAATAACCGCCAAAACGTTGAAAAGGGGAATGACGAACGCCGAAAGCAGGCTGGATGCTGCCGCCCCCGAAGCACCGTACAAGTTAGTTGCCAAAGGCACGCCGATGATGGCGTAATTGCTGCGGAAAAGCGCCTGCACGACTACGCCGCGACGGTTGCTTTGCTTGACGAAAAGGGGCACGACGAACATCGCAACCAAAAATATGACAAAAACGGCAACGACGGCGTACAAAATGAACGCCCAGTTGACGGCGGAAAAATCCGAAACGTTGTAAACGTTGTAAAAAAGCAGTGCCGGCAAAAACAGCTTGAACACAAGCTTATTGGCTACGTTCCAAAAACCGTCCGTTACGCCTAACTTGCGGAGAAGAACACCGACTGCGATAATCAAGACGATGGGAGCGACTGCGTTTAGGGAAAAAATTAGACTATCCATAAAAATAATTTTAGACTATCCGTAGAAAAATTAAAGATAAAACAATTGAAAGAATTAAAGAAAAAGAATCATTAAAAGAATTAACAAAACAATTATTTGCTAACAAAACAATTATTTGCGAGAGAAGGAAGAAAGGTCGAAGTACTCGTCCAAATAGGCGCGCGTATTTGCCATCATATCGGCAAAAAGGGTGCGGGCATCCTGCAAGGACAAGCCGGAAAGGGTGGGCTGATTAACGAAGCTTTGGAAAATTTCGTCCAAATTGCGGTGCTTGATGCCGTAATAGCAGGTTTCCGTGTTGCAAGCGTTGGTGCGCACTAAATTTGCCACGGCACCGGGAAGAGGAGCTGCCGAAATGGGGCTGACGGTGTTGCCGTCGAACACGCAGTTCGTTTCGACCACTACGCCCAAAGGCAAATCGGGCATCTGCCCCACGTTGGGCACATTGACGTTGGAAATGCGCCTACCCAAGCCACAAATTGCCTTGATGAGCTCGACGGCCTCTTCACTTGACTTGGTGACCTGCACGACTTCCTCTCCGTTAGCCAGCCGAATGGACTGTGCCACACGCTCTGCCTGCTGCTTCTTGCGGAAATCGACCGAAGTGAGTGCAAAGCCCCAATTTGCAACGGTTTGCGGATTTGCCAAATACCAAGAGGCGTTCATGAATTCCGCAAGGTGCCTATCCCCTGCTGCGCCTAAAACGCCGTAACGGCGGAACAAATCCATCTTGACCTTGTTGCCGCACAAAAAACAGTCGTGAGAGTAGGCAAAGGGATCGTCGGTACGCTCGCAATAGCCACTATCAAAATACTCATCGATGAAACTTGGCAAAAGGGCGAAAACGTCCTGACCGTTGCAGGTGGCTTGCGTTATCCACGTGAAATGGTTGATGCCTGAAACGTCGCAACAAAGTTCCGTCCTATTCGGACGGGGAATGCCCAGTCTATCTGCCAAGACGGCGCACAAAAAGTTTTGCGCGTGAAAGACTTCGTGGCAGCAGCCGAACGCCTTGATTTGCGGAAAGACGTCGTAAAGCGTTTTGACACAGATGGACATGGGATTGG
This sequence comes from uncultured Oscillospiraceae bacterium, assembly GCA_964474475.1. GTDB lineage: Bacteria > Bacillota > Clostridia > Christensenellales > CAG-314 > Fimimonas. The sequence continues at coordinate 5,531 of CAYYTD010000050.1, forward strand.
TGAAGTTGACCACCCACGCATCGGGACAATAACTGCGTATTGCCCGAGCAAAACCCTCGTACAAGGGAACTGTGCGCATGGCACGCAAAACTCCGCCTGCGCCGACGGTGTCGCCAACAGACTGGTAAGCGCCGTAACGCTCCGGCAGGTGCACGTCCGACTGCATTTCATCGAAGGTGCCCGGCAAAATGGACAATGCGACGAAATCCGCCCCAGTGAGTGCCTCTTGCAAACTGCGGCAAACGGTGTACTTCCATTTGCTGACGGCATTGGGCGACTGATTGATGTATTCGCCGATGGCGGCGTTACGCTCTGCCGCTTGTAAATCGATGTCGTAAAGGGCAATTTCTCCCTGTAAATCGCCGCACAAGGCAAGGTCGTTCATGAAAACCCTTGCCCATTGCTTGGAACCGCCGCCTACGTAAGCTAACTTGATGTTCATTGTGCGTTACCTCCTACCGACTATTGACCGATGGGCGCGCCTTGACGGCTGCGCCCACGAAAAATTTTGTTAGACCGACTATTGATTGTACGTTGTTCGCGCAAAGGGCGGAATGCAAAACCCCCGTTGCACCATAACTTTTGCCATACGCACCGCTACCGTGTGCTCGACTGCACTGCGCAGTGGCGCAAAACGCTTGGATGGACAAAAGCATTACTTTGTACCTGTTTGATTCGCGCTACTTTGCTTGATTCGTGCTACTTGCTTGACTTGCGCTTGGAAAGCACGATGGTGACTGCAACGACTGCGGCGCCGACGACAAAACCGATGACGAGCCAAATCCAGCCCTTGCCACCTTGGTTGCTTTCGCCCCCTTGATTGCCGCCTTCCTGCTCCGCCTTGATGGACTCTTCGATTTGAGTGCGGAGCTGCTGAATGGCTTGACTATCTGCCGTGGAAAGGAACTGATAGGAGGACTGAGCGCTATCCCACTGGGCAAGCAAAAGTTGCTTTTCTTCCGTGGTGGTTGCCTGCGTGATTTGCTCGGCAAGTTGAAGGAAGTGATCCTTGACAAGTTGCGACTGCAATTCGTCCATGCCGTCCGTTTCGGCGGAAGAACCGCCCGACGTGCTACCAGAACCGCTACCATCGGAACTTCCGCCCGACGTGGAAGCAACGCCTATGCGAGCGCCTGCATTGGCAGGAGCGTTGGGGGCGAGAACGAGCAAACCGTTGAGGACCAAGTCGCCCTTGCCGTCGCGAGTGATGAGTGTATAGGCAGAGTTGACGTCGGTATTGACGAACAGGCTATCTGCCGTGAGTGTGGTAGAATCGTTGGTGCACTTGGAGCCGTTCCACAAATAGTTGTTATCTGCCTTGATAGAGGACTGACCGACCAAAGCAAACTTGTCCGTTTTGGAAGGTACGCCGTTCATGATGGAGATAAGTCCGCTGACGACGAAAGCCGTTTGTTGCCCCGGACGCTTGGCGTAGAGAGAAACGTTTTCGTTGCTGGCTTCTTGCGCCTTGAAGTTGGCGTAAACGTTGTTGTTGTAGACTGTGCAGTTCTCGATAATTACGTCGGGGCAGCTATTACTAGTAATACCTTTTGCACCGTTGCCGAAAGCCAAGCTGTTGACCAACTTGTGCTTGCCGGGCAAGCCTTCGCCGCCCAGTTTGAAGCCGTTGCCTTCGCCTGTCAATTCCGGTTTGGAAAGGTCGCTACTAGTTAAATAACCGTTGTTGTAAGCAATGCAGCTATCGATGGTTACTGCGCCGATGCTGCCCGTGACCGACTTGGCGTAAAGGTCGTAGCCGTCGTCGACGTTGTTGTAAGCCACGCAACCGTAAAGCACGTTGCCGTCGCCAACGGTGAGCTTGACGCCGAAACCGTCGGCATCTTGGCGAGTGGGATCGCAGTTGGCATAGCTGGTGCAATTCTTGACCAAATTGTATGCAGGCCAGCAGGAGTAGGACTCGTTGCTGTTGCCTGAAATTTGAATGCCGGTGTTACTGTTGCCGTAAGCGTTGCAGCGTTCTAACACGTTGTGGGAGCCGCTGATGCGAATGCCCTTGATGGAGAGCATTTCGTCTTCCTTGCCCTCTTCCGTTGCTTTGCGCACGCTGGGCGTGTTGGCTACGTTGATGCCGTAAACGTGCCAATAGTCGCCTGCAATGAGGAGCGCTTCGTTTTTGCAAATGACTTGGCTGAAATCGAGCGTGACACCGCCGACAGTTTCCGCGCGCAGTACAATGGGCTTGTCTTGCGTGCCGTTGACTCCGCGAGGAACTTCGATTTTGCGAGTGGGTTTGTAAGTGCCGTCGGCAAGCATGATGACATTGCCCGGACGAGCGTAACTGAGAGCATCGGACAGGTTGACGGGATCGGCCTTGGTGCCGCTACCGGTGCCTTCCTTGACGAAAGGATCGGCGTAGGTGACACCGCCAACGGTGGGCAATGAGTGCCTATAGACGGAAATGGTTACGCTACCTGCCGAAATGTAGGAGCTATCCGGAGTGAAGCGAGTGATGAGCTGCACGTAGTTGGAATCGGGCAGTTCTATTTGTTGAGAGAAAACCTCTTCCGCATTGACGTGGGTGGGCTGAATGTAGACGTTGCGTTTGTTGTCCACTACCTCCAAAGTGCCGTCGGCATTGGCAATCATTTGATAGGTGTAATCGCTGCCGTAACGGTACTCCGGTGACAAAACGGAAAGTTTGAGGGGAACGCGTGTTGGCGGCTCGTCGTATTTTCTTTCGTCCGTTGCCGACTCCGGCGTGGTGAAGAAAACGTCTGTAACCTTGACACTGACGTTACGCGATGCGAAAAAGCCTACGTACACTTCGTCCGGATTGTCGCCGTCCTGCGCCATGAGTTTGCCCGTGTCGTAATAGAGTTTTTCGGCAAAGCCCTTGCCCTCCGGAGAGGAAGTCATAATAGCGTGATAGCCCGTGTTGGACTTGCGCAAAATGAAGGTGTAAGTTGAGCCTTCGCCCTTGACTGCGCTGTGGTTTTCTTCGATATTGAGCTTGCTTGCGGAATACTGACGAAGGGAATCGCCTGCGCCGGCAGCATCTTCCGACGGGCTAGTGCCGTCTGCGCTGATGTAACCCCAAACGGTGCGAGCGGCAGGAATGTTGTAATCCGATCCGCTGGTTTTGTAGCAACCGGCGGCAACGTAGTTCATGTATCTGCCCGTGTTTTGAACGCCGACGGTATCGGTACAAATAAGACCGAAACCGTTTTGGTTGTCGCCCGTCCAGTTGGTGACGGTGAGCGTTGCTTTGAGATAGAAATTTTCCATGGTGGCATCCACCTTGGTATAATAAAAGCAAAAGCCTTCTTCCGAATCGGCCATTTTGCCCTTGCCCTTTTCCGGCATGATGTCCACTGCGCCATCGGTGACGGAATAGGTGCCCTTGGCGTTGGAACCTGCGTTGGCAAACTGCCAAGTTGCCGTGGAATACTCGTTAGTCATGGCTTCGTACTTGTCCATTAAAGTAAGCGTGCCCGGATATTCCTCAACTTCTTCCACAGCGCCGAACGCCGTTGCGCCGAGCGTGCAGGAAATACACAAAACGGCTAAAAGAATAATTAACGTAAACGACTTTTTCATAACTGCCCCCCCCCCTGCTTGTGCAGGTATTGCAACTAGATACTATCGGCTATTTTACTCAAACCGCCACCTTGAAGGGAGGGCGATGAAAGCCGACGAATAAAATTTCTAAAATAAATTATATAAAGAGCA
>CAYYTD010000051.1:0-9093 GCA_964474475.1 uncultured Oscillospiraceae bacterium
TTCGGCACCTTCGCAAGCGAACAAGCCAAGGCAACTTACTATCGCAACTCCATCATCGTGCACGCCTCCAACGCATCCATTGCCGCAAACCCGCTAACGCAAAACAAGTCTTCCACACGAAAGTCGGAAATCTACGTATACTACGGCACTTACAACGGAAAATTGACCTATCTCGATGCGGCTTGTAACTCAAGCACCTTCTACAAGGTTTACAACACAAGTATAGGAACAGGCACCGCCACAAGTAGTGTCCCCTATTACACCTCCATTACAGGCGCCAGCGGCTTGCAAAACAACACAACCACCGTCTTCTTCAACGGCTCCGTGTAGTCTTAACCCTGCACGGCAGATTTTCACCCGTCCAAGACGGATTTTATCCCTAAATTAGGCGGGTTTCACTGTGCAATAACTTCCGCACCTTTACACACAAAAGACGTATTTCTACTTTCCAAAACAATTCAATTATGGCACAAGAGGGGCTTGCTCCTCTCACACCTTACAATCTTACAAAAAAAGGAACGATTAAGCATCGTTCCTTTTTTCTATCTATTCTCTTTTCTTTATTTTTCCTTTTCTATTTTCTTGCGTTTTTCATCTCTTCGCACTTTGCCGCCAATTTCAAATAGGCAACTTCAACGTCGTCAACGTCTTGCACGGTTTGCTCCATGGGGCACATGCCGGTACCTGCTCGGTTGCGTATTTCTTGTGTCAACTCGTCGCAGGTTACAGGCACGCCGTATTTTTGCAAAAACTCTCTTCCTGCCACCGATAGCACTCTTGCGTGCACGGCGGCTATTTTGGCTTTCACAAATAGCATTGCCGCCGCCTTTCCCACAATCAAGTCGGCGCAGCAATAGCCTTCAAGGTTTTCCCCTTCGGCAATCAGGTTCATCATCGGGGCAATTCCCCTTTCGTCACGCGTTATGGTCTTTCCATTTTTGCACAAGCAAATGGAGTGCCCGCCCAGCCCTGCCACGGCAGCAAGCAAATCACTTTTTGTCGTCATTATTCAACACTTTGTGCAAGGTCAACGTTACCACGCAGGTTATTATCCAAATCAACGCCGCACCGATTAGTCCCGTTTCAATTTGTGCAATAGCCGTTGCAAAGGTCATTGTGGATACATTTTGCAGCAGCAACGCCAGCAAAGCAAAAATTCCTCTTCCTGCCACCAACGCACAGGCGCAAGCAGCCGTCACCCACCAAGGGTTTTTAGCAATTTTCTTTTCAAAAGCACCTGCAATCGTTGCCATCACGGCAAGTTCCGCCAGCACAAATGGCAGTCGTGCGGCAGCAGGCATGGCGTTGCCGACGGCACTCGTCAATGCAAAGCTAACAAGGGGCGATGCCACTGCAACGCACAGTCCGCACACCGGGCCAAGCAAACAGCCTGCCATCAGCGCAGGCAAGTACATGGGCAAAAATTTAACTCCTGCCGATGCTCCCCCTGCCAAGTGGGCAATTTGCGGCAACGCAACGGATAGTGCCACAAGCACAGCGCACAACGCGCTTTTCACCGTTATTTTGGTTTTTACCGAAAGATTTTTGCGTGTCATTACGCTTTCAATCATATTTTTTCCCTCCTCGTTTTTCAACGATTATAGGCTAAATTTTATCATTTTCCCCCTTTCTTGACAATGCTTTTACTTCAATTCATTGCATTTTTTTTGACGTTTTCAATTTCTCCAATCCTTTTTTGCCTTCCTTTTTTTGCCCTTTCGGCGGATTTGCGTTGTTCACTGCTTTTTTTGCAGATTTAGCGCTCCTGTCACCGCTCTTTTTCCCTTCTTTCGGTGATTTCGTCGCCGCTATTTTCGAGTTCAATAACGCACAATCAGGCTGTTGTTGGCGTTTTTTAACGATGCCAACGCAAATGGCTGAAAGCAAGTCACACCGTTCAGCGTCATGCTTTGTGTTGCCGCCTTGGCAAAAACGGTGTCTATGCGCTTTCCGTCAATGGTCAGCACTATGTTTTCCAGCACGTTTTCGGCACAAACCGTCGGGCAAAAGGCAACACGTCCGCCGTAGGTCTTCAAGCCGTAAAGGTTTTCAATTTGAGACACGTAGTACCAAGCCTTTGGCACGCCGTGGGCAGCGCATAGGTCTTTCAACCGCTGTTTCGATGGCGAAAGTAGCGGCATTGCGCCTATTGCTTGCGCGTAAGCGTATGCGTTAGGGCTTGTGCAAATTATTTTTTTCAGTTTTTCCAGTTTAATTACGCACTCTGTCTTGCGATTTTTCACCACACACAGTGCTTTTTTCAGCGCCAAGGCTTGCACACAGGCATCTTTCCCCTCCTTTTCGGCGGATAGTAGCACGGTCAAGGCATCGTCCAATAGCTCGTCATTCGTTTGCGGCCATGCCAAGTTCGCGTAGCAAAATAGCGCAAGCGGCAGCGCAAGGTCGTCGCAAAAGGGCACTTTTTTGCCCCGATTGTCGTAGTAGTAGTCAAAACTTTTGCCTGCAAGTAGGTAGTCTTTTACAAATTGCGGATTAGTATAGCAAATTGCCGCAACTTCAAGGGCGGTTGCCCTTTTCAAACCGTTGCACAGGCAAAACACGTTCTTGTTGTTCACGTAGTTTAGGTAGGTAGATAGCAAACTGTCGCAAATCAGCGGCGATGCTTTGGGCACGTAGGGCACAACGGATAGCCGCAGCACCGCACTTACGGATGGTGCAAAGCACACCGCAAGGCAGTTGCCTGCCGCAAGGTTTCCGCTCAATTTGTACCGTAGCCTGTGGCTGTTGCATTCCAAGCAGTCGGTAGTAAAGCTTTCAATGTTCTTTTCGCATTTAATTTCGTAGCTGCCCAGGCTGTCCGTCACGCAAAAGTTGTTGCCGCGCTTGGTCACAACCGACGGCCGCTCAAACTTGAACCAAAACAGCGTTCTCGTCGGCTCTTCGTAGTCCGCTCGGTAAATTTTTTCGGCACGATTCTCCCCGTCTGCCGCATGATATACCGTCAGCTTGCACTTTGGCTGCAAGTATTGCAATTTGTCCTTTTCAAAGCGAAATTTCCCTGCAAATAGCGGACGTAATAGGCCCTTTTGTGCGGCGTAAACCCCCTCTCCTCTCAGCCCGAACACAAACCCCTTGTAAAGTGTCGCCGTCTGTCCGCCGTTGTCCACAAAGGTGGATAGGTCGTCCGTCCCCAGTTGATAGCTAAATTTTATTTGGGTAGAAAGCGGCGGCAGCGAGTCCTGCAACACGTGTCCGCAAGGGGTTAGGTGCAACGGCTTGCTTTCGTCGGTAGGGCAGTCGGCAGCATCGTCGGCAAGGTAGGGGCAGCAGGTGGAGCCAAAGTAGCGCAAGTCGTCAATTTTTTTGGCAAGGGCGGGGGCGTTTGGGGCGTAAAGGCACACAAGGTCAATGGCGCATTGCTTTCCGCTACCCACTTCCACCTCAAGGCAGATTTTCCCGTCGGACGTAATTTCGCAGGGTATCAGCTCGTCGTCACAAAGCAGGCAGGGGGCAAAGCAGCCGCCGCCGCAGTCAAAGCAGGTCGTGTCGGCGGTCACAAACCTTTCTGTTTTTTCGCCGTTGCCCACCGAAAACTCCATTTTGTACTTGCTTTTGCGCTTGCATAGGTTTGTCAGCAAGTATTTTCTCACTTCACAGCCGTTTGCCACAAAGTATTGCATTTTTAGTTTGCACGAAGGCGTTTCGGAGCAAAACTCCGCCACCGCGTTGCCAAATCGGCTTTTGCAAAAGGTGTCAAATGCGTTCCGCCCGTTTCTAAATAGGTAGGTCTTTACGTCCACCGGCATAATTATTCCGTTAAGTTTCGCCGCCGAGTTCCCCAGGCAGTCAACCTGCACGGCAATTTCCCCGTCGCAGTACCCTTTTGCGCGGTAAAAGTCGTTGTTTTCAAAGGGGTGCTTCAAGGGCGGCAGTTTCAGCATTTTGGCAAGGGATGTTTTGGCTATGCAGTCCCCCTTCAACGCATCTTCCGTCAGGCGGCAGTACAACTTAATTTTGTACAAAGATAGCACGTCGGGAAGAAATTCCCTTTCACGCTCCGTCAAGTCAAAGGCATTTTCGGCACGCTCAAGGGCGGCCGCCATGGTGGCAGGGCTTGCGGCAAATTGAGTGCATCGGCAAATGAGCTTTGCAATACTTTCCACGCGCGTTTCTCCGTTGCAGGGGAATAGCATGTATTTTTTGCTCAAAGCATGCTTAATGCGCACAAATTCCTGCCAAAATGCGTCAAATTGTCCTAGCGCCGCTTTCACCAGCGGCGACCGCGACCTGCTCAAAGCAATTTTGTTCAGGCAAAATTCCGTCGTCAGCACGTCCACCGCCTTGCGCAACGGAAAGTAATTTGCCGATAGCCTTTCCATCTGTTGCCAAAGTTGCTTTTTCGTCGTAGGCTGGCAGCGCAAATCGGCGCAAATTTTTTTGGTAAAGGTCCATTGCAGGTTGGTTTTCAAGTATTTCACAGCGTTCACGGTTTTCCCCTTCGGCGCAAGATTTTTTTGCGGCATCGCCGCCTCTTTTTGCCACGCTTAATTATTAACCCCTTTTCTGCCTTTTACACCGATTTTCTGTTATTTGCAGGGCAACTTTTGTTTTCTATTTTGCTTTTCGCTTGCGTTTTTGTGCTCAACTCGGTGTTTTCAACGGCACTTTCACATTTGAATTTGTTTCTAAATCAACTTCGTTTCGAACTGCCTTTTCGCTTTCAACTTTGCATTTAGCTTTCTTTTTGGTTGCAACTTCCGTTTTTTAGTAGCTTTTGTTTGTAGGGCACAAAAAAAGGCAAGGATATCTCTTGCCCATCTACGATTTTTTGGTCAATGCCTTCGCTTATTTAACCCTTCGGCATGTGGTGCGCCTTGCGGTGGTGCAAAGGTCACGGCAACTGCAAAGCAACGTTGCAAGTCATGTGGATACAAAAAAAGGGCAAGGATTATTTCCTTGCCCGCAAGCGCTTTTTATTAGTACGGATGGTGCGGCAACTCTGCCTTTTTGCTTTTAGGGCAGTTTTCCGCCATCAATTTTTCTTTGTTTTCCAACAAATAGTCCAAGTTTTCCACCTTCACGCCAAAGGTGCGGATGGAGTTTAATAGGTGAACGTCGGCAAAAAAGTGCAAGTCGTTTTCAAATTCCTCGGGGAAGTAATCCTTTCTTTCCAAACGGCTTTTAATCACTATTGTCATGGGGCGCTCGGCAGGGTAGTAAAAGGCAACTGCTTCCAAATTCAGCTCGTCGTATTTCAGCGTCATTATAGGGGGATTTTCCGGCTGCATTTCGTCAAAAGCCGACGGCTCGTCAAAGTTGGGCTCACGTAGCACCAGCCCTTCGGCGGTAAATTCCACGTCGTATCCGTTGCCGCCGTCACCATGGCGATGGGGAAATCTTCTCCGTTCCTCCACCAGCTCCTGTTGCAACTCTTCTTTTATGTCCTTTCTAATGCTCAAGTGAGATATATCCGTCAAGTCAAATGGGAAGTTTTCTGCGTAAAACTTGCGCGATTTTTTCACGTACTTTCTGCGTACTATTATCATCAAGGCAATGACGGCGGCGTACAGCACAAGGGTGGCAACGGCAACGATAATCCACACGCTGTCCGGTGCATCGTACACTCCCATCAAAATCCAAGCAATAGCGCAACATAGCAACGTCACAAATAGCGGTATTACCGTCCAGCCGCTGTTTTTAAAGGCAGGCAGGCTGGGCAACCTTTCCAACGAAAAGTCGCTGTACTTTTGTGTCAAGGCAAATTCCTTTGTGGGTTGCGTGTTTATCACGGCAATCACCAAGGCAATAAAGGCCGCCGCACAAACTGCACAAATTGCAATCATCACGTTAAGGGTAACTTTGTTTTCCGCCTTCTGTTGCGGAATTATCTCTTCCTCGTCAAATAGCGTTTCGCCGTCGCAGTATAGGCCTACCACCCAAGGGCGCACGTCGCCAACGTGTTGTTGAGGTGTTACCACTTGTACCGTTTTGCCCACAAGGGAATTCACGTAGTCGGCAAAACTGGTGTCTTCGCTTTCGTAGTAGTTTTCAATTATGGAGGTGGTGTACTCTTTGCCGTCAACAACAGCAACAAGCACGCCTTCCTCGTCGTAAATTTTTTCCACCACGCCGGTAACGGTGGACGTTATTCCGTTCAGGTTTTTCTTGCCTATGTCGGCAATGGTCCAAGCGGCAATTATAAACATCACGCAAAAAATTAGGCAAATAACGGCTGCCCCTATCAACTTTTGCTTTTTCGGGTTGGCTAATATTACTCTGTTGTTCATTCGTTCTCCTTTCCGCTGCAAGCGCAAGCGTCTTCTTCGTCAAATATCAATATGCTTTCGTCAATATTTTCAAAGCTGTCAATTATTCTGTCCGGCAGGTCGGTAAAGTGAGCTTGCACTCCAATGCAGCGCATTTTCGCCCCTTTCGCCGCCTTAATGCCGTTAATAGAGTCCTCAAAAACCACGCATTCGCAGGGGCGCACACCCAGCAGGTTTGCCACGTGCAAGTACACGTCCGGTTGCGGCTTGTGCGGAAGTCCGTCGTTGCCGTCCACAAACTCGTCAAAGTAGCCACGCAGGTCAAATCGTTTCGCCACGTTGCCGCTGTTCACACTTGCCGATGCCACCGCAAGCTTAATGCCCAGTTTTTTCAAGCGAAGTATAAATTCTTCCACTCCGGGTAGCACGTCACTGCGGTTCAGTTTCAGTATTTCTACCTTCATGCTTTCTTCGCGAAGTCTGTTCAATTCGGCAAAGCGTTCTTCCGTTGCCACTTGGTTGGCTTTTGCAAGAAGATAGGGTATCACCACACGGCGCCCCGCACTCTTCATGGGGCAGTACTCCTCGTAGTCGAATGGCACTCCCAGCTCGTCCGCAACTCTCTTCCAGCCTGCATGATGGTACTTTTCACTGTCCACTATTACGCCGTCAAAGTCAAATATGCACGCCTTCGGCAACCTTCCTTCGCCCTTTTGAGCAATCGCTGCATTTTCGATGTCGCTTTCGGTGCTGCCTGCCGTTGCTTTTCCCATCTTGCTTTCCTTTGCGCTTTCACTGCTGCCTTTCACGACGTCTGCCGTCGCATTTTCCGCAGCGTTAGATTTTTCGCTTGCCTTTGCGGCGTTTTTCACTCTGTTCGGATTGCTTTCCGTCGCTTGCGTTTGTTCGCGACTGCCCTTCACGATGCTTTCCAATGCCGCATGGCAGGTGTTTTTGTAGATATTTGTAGTATCTTTGGTTTTTTCGTCAATCATATACACAAGTTTATCACACGTCAAGCAAAAAGGAAAGCAATTTTCCCGTTGCTTTCCTTTCCGTATTTTTCCGTTAAGTTGTTTTTTTGTTTTGAATGGTCGTTTATTCTTCGGCAGTTGCTTTTGGTGTTCTTTTTTGTCGTTTTTTGCCAAAAAGCAGCAATAATGTCAGCGCAAGGGGAAAGGCCGTTGCACACAGCAGCCCCATTTTCATGTCGCCGCCAAGGCTGTCCGTCACCCAACCGACCACCGCAGGGCCGCTCACGCACCCCAAGTCGCCGCCAAGGGCAAGCAGGGCAAACATAGCACTGCCGCCACCGGGCAGCCTTGCCGATGCCGCACTGTAAGTGCCGGGCCAAGTAATTCCCACGCCAAATCCGCACAAAGCCATTCCAATTAGGGCAACGGCAGGCACGGGGGCTAACGCAATCATCAGGTAAGCAACGGTGCAGCAAATTCCGCTTATCAGCATGGCGTTGTCCAGGTTAAGCTTGTCACCACTCTTGCCGTACACAAGCCTGCTCAATCCCATCGTCACGGCAAATAGTGCAGGGCCAAGCAGGTCGCCTACGGCTTTTGGCAGTTCAAGGGTATTTTCCACAAAGGTGGATGCCCACTGCGAAATTGCCAATTCGCACGCCCCTGCACACACCATAACGGCAAAAAATAGCCAAAAGGTTTTGTTTTTCAGCAGTTTGCCAAGTCCCATGTGCTCACCGCTTTCGCCGTAAATGCTCGGCATGGGCGCAAAAGCAAACAAAATTCCGTTCACAAGGGGAAATGCCGCCCACACAAGGGAGATTATTTTCCAGTTGTTTATGCCTGCCAGTTCAAAAAATAACGCCGACAGCGCAACCACGGCAACGCTTCCCCAGCTGTAAAAGGAGTGGAGCAAACTCATGGTTTTGTCCTTTCTTTCACTCGGGCAGGCATCCACTATGGGGCTAATTACCACTTCAATCAGCCCGCCGCCCACGGCGTAAATAATCACCGAAATCATCAGCCCCACAAATGGACTGGCAAATAGCTCGGGCAAAATCGTCAAGCACACCAAGCCAAGTGCGGCACAAGCGTGGGCAAATAGCACGCAAAATCGGTAGCCCAATTTGTCCACCAAAAAGGTCGCCGCAAGGTCGGTAGATAGCTGCAACACAAAGTTCACCGTTATCAGCAGGGTAATTTGGTCAAGAGGCACGTCGTATTGCGACTGAAATGTAACAAACAGCAACGGCACAAACCCGTTCACTATGGCTTGAACCACGTACCCGCCAAAACAGGCAAAAATAGTCTTTTCGTACTTGTTCTTCAATTTATATCCTTAAAACCTCGTTTTTATTGTGATGTTTTTGCGGCAAGCAATGGCGTGCCCACTTAACGAAAGGGTGGCGTGCATTAACGAAAGTCAGCGGTGTGCTTTAACGGATAATGACTGTCAAGCTAATTTAATCAACAGATAATTAACTTTTTCAGCTCACTTCCGTTACTCTTTCGCACCCCTTCCTTATTACAGTATGCTCGTATTTACCTTTATTACAGTATGCTCGTATTTACCTTTGCGGTTACCTGCCTTTGCCCAACGGCACCGCCTGCCATCGATTAGTAACGCCGCTTGCCTGTAATGGAATGGATTAAGGGCTTCAATGGCGCTCATTCTCTGGCGGTTGGTTTCAACTGTAATCGTCGCGGCACTTTTTGTCGACAGCCGTCGCAGTTTGTTCGGTCGTTGGTTTTCGTTTCGCGGCAGTGCGGTTTTTGCAAAAGGGTGTCGCTTTTGTGCTACTCATCAAAAAAAGCACCTGCCTAAGCAAGTGCTTTCTGGTGCGAGATGTGAGACTTGAACTCACACGGTCTCCCACACGCCCCTTAAACGT
>CAYYTD010000052.1:0-8843 GCA_964474475.1 uncultured Oscillospiraceae bacterium
TACGACCAAATCCAAACCGTTTTGCGCTTTAAGACGGCGACACTGCGAAGAAATTTCGGAAGGCTTGATATTTGCATAGTCGTTGCCGTACAAATTCATACAAGAACAGATGGTTTCTTGCGCAATACGAAGTTTTGCCAAATCCGCCTCGCCTTGTGGCAGCTGACCGCTCTTGATGTATTCCAAAGGAACTGCCGACATGCCCGAAAGCATACGTTCGACCAGCTGCTCGTTGGACATTTCCAAACTGAACACGGCAACCGTTTTGCCCTGCTTGGCTACGTTTTCCACTATGTTCATTGACAACGCCGATTTACCTACGCCCGGACGAGCCGCCAAAACGATCAACTCGCCGCCGTGCAAACCGTTCGTTAACCTATCGAAACGCTTAAAGCCCGTTTGAATGCCTCTAAATTTGCCAGGATTGACAAAACGCTCACTAATGGTAAACATGGCGCGCGCAGCGTCGTCTGCCAAGGGGACCAAACCGCCGTTGGAACCGCCTTGCGACAACTTGAATATTTCCTCTTCGGCGTAAGTTATTGCCTCTTCGGAAGTATTTGCAGTGTAAGCCTTTTGCTCCACGTTGTGGCAAATTTCAATTAGTTTGCGCATAGTAGATGCACGCTTAACGATGGAAACGTACTCACCGAAATTTGCCGTTGAAGGCAAGATGTCGTGCAACTTGGTTAAGTACTCAAGGTCGCCGACGGCAGCAAGCTTGTCGGTGCGGCGCAAATAGTCGGCAACGGTTGTAAAGTTGACGGTATCGGCAACGCTCTCTTCGCCAACTTTGTGCGTTTGCAAAGAAATGCGATGCATCGCCTCAAAAATAATTTGATGGTTGGGCTGATAAAAATCCGTTGCTTTAAGACGCGCAATTATATCCAACTGATTGACTACGTCCCTCATAATACAGCACAGCACGTTTTGTTCAGCCTCTACACTGTTGGGCAAGGTTGCATACGTCGAATTTTTCGTTTCCGTTAAGTTTGCCATGATAACTCCTAAAATACCCTGCCGAAGGGCGTTGAAACAAACGCCAGCTGCGGCAAATACGCAAAAAAGACGGTGTGGTCGTTTTTTAATTTCAAAAAAACAACACCGTTGCATATTTCGACAACTAAATTATACAATTATTTTTAATATAAAGCAAGTATTTGGCAAACTTAATAGGCCAATAATACTCACAAAAATATTTTGTGGCACTTGGCAGACGGTACTTTGCTACTTTACATTACAAATGCAAGGAAAACAAAAGCAAGACGACAGCAATCTCCGCTTGTCCGGCAACCGTTTTCTGAAAATTGTTTTCTCCGTTAATCCCGCGGATATTTTCCTCTCACCACCACTTTGTCTACCTTTTTGTAGCAATCGGTTCTTATCAATTTGCGTGCAACCTCTTGGTCACCGTCGTAATAGACGAGGTACGACTTAGATTCAACTCCGTCCGAACCGTTTCTTTTTACCACAAACGTATCGTCGTAGACGACTTCCGGATAGGAAACTGGATCGAATATCTCTACTACGGAAAAGGGTATGCGCTCTTCGGTGGAATGCCGAACGATTTTATATCGATTGGGTACGCCATAAACGGTTACGGTGATGGAATTGCCCTTTACCTTTGCCGAAACGTACAGCGAAGAACCCGTTTCGTTTGTGAAAGACAAATCCAAATTGCCATAACTTACCGTAGCATCGAACCCGGCTGCGACATAAGAAGGAACCAAGCTGTGTGCGTGTGCCACGGGAATGACGTCCGAAAGCAGTAACGCGTTGTACAGCGTAGTGGAAACCTGACACACCCCACCACCTATTCCGTCGACGTATTGTCCCCGAACTATCACTTTGGCGTTTTTGTAGCCGCGCTCGGCACTGCGCTCGCCAACGACGTCGTTAAAGGAGAACTTTTGCCCGGCAGCTATCGTAATGCCGTCGATTGCATCGGCAGCCTTTCTTACGTTGAATGCCCTGTTGGCGTTTTCCAAAGAAAAACTTGTAAAAAACCTTCCTTTGACGGAAGTATCATTGACAAGACTTTCAACCGTTACCGCTCTATCGACAACAATCGGCAGCATTATTTCGTCGCCGCAATCGGCAAAAATCATCCTGCGGAACAACTCGGAAACGTCTATTGCAACGCCGTCATGCCCCTTGGTATACTTGAAGCCCTCTTTGCCGAAGTCAACCGAAGAATCCACCTTGGGCGCATTGACGTGATTGAAGCTTTCACAAAGGCTTTTGAAGCCGGGCAAAACGTAGTCACCGCAAATCTCGTCAGGAAATTGCATCTCTTGCAATTGCCTGAACATTTGCAGCTTTCCTTTTGCCGACAAATAGCAACCTTGCTGTGCGCCGTCGACACCTGCCGTTACGTTCTCATTCAAATCGTACTGCACACGCACGTTGCCATGCCTAACGATGACGTGAACGTTCCAAGGCTTTTGCTCTGCATAACACTTGAAACAAACAAAAACGCCCGCAAAAGCGAGCGTTAAAATAATTATCAAAACAATTTTCTTCTTCATATTCCCAATACTTTACGAGTGTACGACGACGGGGAAAAGCTTTGAGCGCCAAGCACGACTCCGTGAGTGTAATCGTGAAAATCGCTGCCACCCGTTTCGATAAGCTTGTACTTTTTGGCCATTTTGCCGTAATAATTCCGCTCGTTGCTATTGTGTGTAAAATATTGAGATTCGATACCACCCAAACCGACGGCTACGAGAGGTTTTAGAAAGTTTTCAAACTCCGAAAACTCCAACCGAAGTTGTTTGGGATGGGCAAGCACGGGGATTCCGCCGTACTTGAGAATTAACTTGATTCCTTCAGCAGGCGTAAGCCTTTCCGAACGAACGTAACAACAGCCCTCTACGCCAAGATACTTGTCGAAAACTTCCGCTATGTCCGCACAATACCCCAGTCGAACGATTTCCCTTGCAATAACTCCCCTGCCCACAGTGCCGACACTCTTCAAGGAATCGAGGTCTATTGCAATGCCGTGATTATGCAAATTGTCTATTATTTGCTTGTTGCGCCTGTCGCGCATTTCCGCAACGGCTGCAAGTTCGGACAAAAAAGCAGGATCGTCGACGTTAAAATTGTAACCGAGAATGTGCACTTCACGATCCAACATACAAGACAATTCCGCGCCGACAACGTAGTCTACGTTTACGCTCTTGGCGTATTCGGCGGCAATTTTAACTCCGTCAACCGTGTCATGATCGGTAATGGCAATACATTCCAAGCCCTTTTCCTTTGCCATATCTATTAGTTTTTCCGGCGGAAAAATGCCGTCGGAAAACATTGAGTGAACGTGTAAATCGCATTTCATATTACTATATTATCAAACGCGAAAAGATTTGTCAAGAACAGACGGTAATCGACACAAGAGATACCGCAACTATACACCACATTACCCGCTAAAAGCTCCAACCTTTACCCGACTTGCAACAACCGCTTGAGTCCACCCTCCCTTACGCCTTTTCCACTGCCGACAAGCACATTTGCAAAAGGAATTCCGAACGAAAAAGGACTTAAAATGCAAAAAGCGCCAAGGAACAATCTCGTCCCCGTGCGCTTTGCGTTGCAGTGTTGTGCGTTATTTTATAGTTACGTTTCCGCTGGTGGTTTTAATATTCAACGTGCCTGTGCCGTCGCCTATCAAGGCGTAACCGTTTTCGTCGGAATGCGCAAGTTTGATATTCTTACTTCCGCTGGTCGTTTTTATGTACGCCTTTGCGCCGCACTTTAACAAAACGTCCACGTTGCCGCTGGTAGATTCCAAATCGGCAGAGATGAATGCTTTGAGTTCGACTTCGACGGTACCGGAAGAAGTATCTGCCGATATCGTGTTAACTTCAGCTTGCAAAACTTCGATGGAACCGGAAGTGCAAGTAAACTCCGCCTTGGTGGCGCATTGCAACTTGCCAACCGTTTGAGAAGCGCTTGACGAATCGCATTCGATAGAATTACAAATCACTTCGCCTAACTTTATTTTGCCCGAAGTAGACTCTACATCCACCTTCCTTGCCGTAATTTTGTCCAGTTTGATGGAACCGCTGCTCGTGTCGCAATCCACATCGCCACCGTCGACGACAATTTCTCCAACGTCGATACTGCCCGACGTGCTGTCCAAATCCATTGCCGATGCAGTTATCTTGCTTGCGGTGATACTGCCGCTCGTCGTTTCCAAATCTACGCTTGTTGCAGACAATTCGTCAACTTCGATCATTCCGCTTGTGCTTGACAGTTCCAAAACAGCTGCTTGTAACTTTCCTTTTGCTTGGATAGTTGCCGAGGCGGCTTCTACGTCCAGTTCGCCGGGAAGGGACGGAATGGTGACGGTAACCGTTTTGAGTGAGGGGTTTTCAAGCGTGGCCGAATAGCCCGACTTCCAAAACTTGATGCGCAACGTGTTGCCGTCCACGTAGGAACGAACGCGTTGTTCTTCCGTTAAGCCATCTGCCGCTTCTTCTACGCTTGCCGTAGTTCCGTCCGTTTGAACCAATATTACTTTGCCAAACGCCCAATCCACTTTAACCGAAGTGATTGCGTCCGTATAAGTTTGTGAACCGACCAAATACTTGTCGGCATTTGCATATTTAATCATAGTGGCAAATCCTCCGATAGAGCCGTTGTCACACGCAACCAAACTGAAAGTTACGGCGAACAGCGCGATAATCGAAAGTACTATTGAAACTCTCTTTTTCACGTCATTTTCTCCTTGTGTTTTCACTTTTGATATTTGTTGCAGTTGCACTTTGCTTTGCCGCCAACAATGACCTTGAAACGTGCAATTTTGCGTTGTCAACGATGGCTTTGATCACTTTACCCAAAGCATGATTACTACTTTTTGTGTCCGTTGTCTTCATCGGGATTGTGCCACCCGACAAGGACAAATACTTGACCTATAATAGCGCAAACGCTGGCGGCTATTGGCCAAATAATCCAGCTGATTGCCCAGGCACCGGACAAAAACGACCACGCCAAATAGACTGCAGCGATGACAATCCAGTAAGAACCTATCAATGCGCCCGTTACTGCTTTAATTTTGACCGAGCGTTTCAAATCTCGTTGCTCGGCTTTGGCTTGCAGCTCTTTGCGCGACACGATATCGTCGGGGAAAACCACGGGAGATAACACCGATACCAACGCTTGCAAAAACGCCATGGCAATCCAAATCCACCAAGTAATTGACCAACCGCCGTACACTGCCGACCATACGAAATAGGCAGTAATTGCCACCGTCCACAAAACGGCAACGACCAAATTGACGATTTTGCCGCCCTTTGAAGGAACGTTGATTTGATCGGACGAATCGCAAGCATCCGCACCGACGTTTGCATCGGCCTGTTGATGCGGTTCTTGAACAAGTTCCGTTTTGCAAGCAGTTTCAACGACAGGAACACTGTCTTCATCTAGCGCTCCGTCCTTTAACAAATGATCGCAAGACACGCCGAAAAGATTGGATAGCTGGACGATTTTGTCCGGCTCGGGCATTGCCGAGCCTAATTCCCAACGGGATACCGATTGACGCGACACGCCGAGCTTGTCGGCAAGCTCTTCTTGCGACCAACCGTGTTTTCTCCTCAAATCCATTATTTTATAAGCCAGATTCATAAAGTTACCTCCACTTTGAGCACTCGTCGGCAATCCGCATTGCAAAACGGATTTTTTACTTTTCACAAGCAATGCGACGTGCCGCCAAACAAAAGTGCAAATCGTTGCAACGACTCCGATTATAAAACGAAAACCACAATTTTTACAACCGCATTTACTTTGCAAATCCGCAACAGGTGGTTGCATTTTGCATATTTAGTCCCTATTTTTAGTTGCTTTTTTACCTTTTAACTCTAATATTGCCAAAAACTACTTTTCAAAGAATATTACGTTTTTGTTGCCTAACAAAAGTCCGAGTTCGTACTCTATTCCGGCGCACCTGCGAACTTTAGTTTCCAGAGCAAACGCCTTGCCTTCAATTTTAATTTTAACGGGCACGTCGCCCTCGTATTGCTTTAACACGTCCACCACGGCAGAATACGCCTCGTCGTCGCGAACGTCCATTTTGAGCCACAAGGTGACGTTTGGCGGTTCTTCTTGCACCACGGCAACCTTTTTGGACTCTGCTTCTTTACTGTGAGGATCGATGATTTCTCGCACGACTATTTTGTAACCGTCGCGCGATTCGCCTATGCCGCCCTTGATGACGACGAAGGAATCCGCAGCAAAAAGCGTCTTGAACCTTTCGTAAGTGGGACCGAAAACACTCACTTCTATCGTGGAATACTTGTCTTCCAAAACGGCAAAGCCCATGCGGTTGTTTTCCTTGCCAACTACCACGCGAATGTCGCGAAGAATACCGCCGGTAGTTACGGCACGCTTTTTAACTTCGGGGCGTATCGGTTCACCGCCTTCGTCCCCTTCCGGTGCAACAGGCGTAGTTTCTCTCGTGTCGAAATCAAAGCCGAAACGCTTGGAAATTTCGTCGTAGTCGTCTAGCGGAGAACCCGTCATGTACAAACCCAAAACTTCGTTTTCGTAGGTATACAAAACCTGTTTGGGAAATTCCGGTTCTTGCTCGTGCTTTTCTTGCACTTCCGTTTTGAGTTCGGGAATCATGTCGAAAATTGACACTTGCCCCGTTGCGTGCTTTTTGCGGCGTTCAAGCACTTCGGAATACTCGTTGGGATACCACTTTAACATATCCGCGCGCGTACGCCCGAAACAATCGAATGCACCACCCTTGATGAAGTTTTCGATCATGCGCCTATTGACGAAGTCGCAACAACGCTCAAAGAAATCGCTCATGTCGGCAAATTTGCCGCCGCGATTGCGCTCTTCGACTATTTGCTTTACTACCGCCACGCCGACGTTTTTGATACCGCCAAGACCGAAACGCAAAGCGCCGTTTTCAACGTGGAACTCGTCCATACTGTTGTTGATACAGGGCGGCAACACGTCGATGTTTTGCGACTTGGCGTACTCCATGTACTTTTTGATTTGCGCAATGTCGGATATTCTATTGTTGAGCAACGCGCAAATAAACTCGACGGGGTAATAGGTTTTGAGCCATGCCGTTTGATAAGTTACGTAAGCATAGCACGTTGCGTGAGATTTGTTGAAGGCGTATTGCGAAAAATCGTCCAACTGCTTGTATATTTGCAAGGCTATTTCTTCGGGAATTCCGTTGTTTATACAACCGGGGACCGTTTCGCCGTTAGTCCAAGTGCCTCCGTGCACGAACAACTCGCCTAGCTGCTTCATCATGTCCGTCTTTTTCTTGGACATTGCGTAACGCACGTTGTCGGCAAGCGCAGTGGAAAAGCCAGCAAGCTTCTTTACAAGTTGCATAACCTGTTCTTGATAGACGATACAGCCGTTTGTTACGTCCAAAATGGACTCCATGGAAGGATGCAAATACTTGATTTTTGATTTGTCGAATTTGCAAGCAATGTAGTCGTCGATGTACTGCATGGGGCCGGGACGATACAAGCTGATGCCTGCGATAATTTCTTCCAAACCGGTCGGCTTCATTCGATGCATAAGGTCGCACATGCCACCACCTTCCAGCTGGAAGATACACATCGTGTCGCCCGATGAAATGAGATTGAATACGTTGGGATCGGCGTAGTCGGACTTGGAGAAATCCACCTTTATGCCGTAATCTTCAAATACGTAATCGCAAGCTTTCTTGATGTCGGTAAGAGTGCGCAATCCCAAAAAGTCCATTTTGAGAAGGCCGAGCTGCTCAACTTCGATCATGTTGTACTGTGTAGTTACAATGCCTCCCTTGGCAAGGGAACCGCCGTTAGTTTGCAAAGGAACGTGGTCGGAAACCTTTTCGCGGCAAATAACCACGCCTGCAGCGTGCATGCCCGTTTGACGGGGCGCACCTTCCAAACGCATTGCAATATCTATCAGCTTGTGCGTTGCAGGATCGTCGTAAGCCTGCTTGAGCTCTTCCGAAATGTACGTATCTTCCGGCTTTTTGTACGGTTTTAACCCCAACAAATGCTTGATGGTATACTTGAAGTTGTCGGGAACCATTTTGGCAAGTCTATTAGACTCTGCAACGGAAAAACGCATTACGCGTGCAACGTCTCGAATGGCGTTTTTGGCCGCCATCGTGCCAAAGGTGACTATCTGACAAACGTTGTCGTTGCCATACTTGCGATGCACGTAGTCTATTACCGCTCCGCGCCTGTCCATGCAAAAGTCTACGTCGAAATCGGGCATGGATTTGCGTTGAGGGTTTAAGAATCGTTCGAACATCAAATTGAAGCGGAAAGGTTCCACCTCGGTAATACCTATTAAATAAGCAATAACGCTACCTGCGCCGCTACCTCTACCGGGGCCTACGGGAATACCGTTAGTTTTGGCATAGTTGATGAAATCCCACACTATCAAATAGTAGTCTACGAAGCCCATCGACACGATAACGTCGTATTCGTATTCGACACGCTCACGAATTTCCGGAGTGCAGTCGGGATACTTTTCTTTGAGTCCCTTTTCCAGCAAAAAGCGAAGATACTCTGCCGAATCCATTCCTCCCGGCGGAGTGTACAGCGGCAAAAGTTTTTCTTTGCCGAAATCGACGTTGCACTTGTCGGCAATTTCCAACGTGGTTTCCATTGCATCAGGCAAGTTGGGGAACAGTTCCGCCATTTCGTCGTAGTCTTTTAGGTAAAATTCTTCACCTTGGAACTTCATTCTGTCCGTTTCGTCGACGTACTTGCCCATTTGTACGCACAACATAACGTCTTGAATTTCCGCATCGTCTTTGTTGAGGTAGTGAACGTCGTTGGTGACGACGATTTTGATGCCAAGATCTCGTGCCAATC
>CAYYTD010000053.1:0-8807 GCA_964474475.1 uncultured Oscillospiraceae bacterium
CAAGGCATTTGGCGACGGCGAAGCGCAAATTTTGGTAGGCACGCAAATGATAGCCAAGGGGCACGACTTCCCCAAGGTCACTTTGGTAGGCGTTTTAGACGGCGACCAAAGCTTGTATTACAGTGACTACCTTTCCACCGAGCGCACCTTCCAGCTCATCACACAGGTTGCAGGGCGTAGCGGACGGGACAGCGCGGCAGGCAAAGTGGTACTGCAAACGTACACGCCCAGCCATTACTGCTTGCAACTTGCCGCCAAGCAAGATTACCTTGCCTTCTACAAAAGGGAAATAAATTTGAGAGAGGCCTCCTTGTTCCCTCCCTTTACGGAAATTATCCGCGTGCTGTACACCGGCGAAAAGGAAAAGGACTGCATCGACGAACTCACCGAGCAGTACGCTCGTCTTACCTCGCTCAAAACAAGCAATCCCACAGGTTTTCTTTTCATGGACAAAATGCGCTGCCCCTTGAAGCGCGCCGAAAAGAAATACCGTTTTCAAGTGCTTATCAAGCTGTCCGCGGCAAACGCCGCCGAAATTTTGCAACAAATCTACGCCGTCTGCGACGACAAGCAGCGTTCTTCCGTACAGGTTTTTGTCGAACGCAATCCGCAAAACCTTTCGTGATTTGCGCAAGGTTGCCGCAGGCATCGTAGCAAGGCACAAGCCCTAGTCAAAAGGGTGGCGCACCGTCCCCTTTCGGGCGGTCGGACAACTGTTTGTAAAATAAAAGTTTAATTGATAGTGCGTTATTTGCGCACGAGGAGAATATATCACATGGCAAGAAGAAACATCGTAAAAATGGGCGATCCGCTCCTTCGCAAAGTATGTAAACCCGTCGACAAGTTCGACTCCCGTCTGCACACCCTGTTAGACGACATGATCGAAACTCTTCACGAGGCAGAGGGTTTGGGGCTTGCAGCACCGCAGGTGGGCGTTCTCAAGCGCGTTTGCATCGTCGAGTATGACGGCGCCTTGTACGAGCTAATCAATCCGCAGCTCACTTACGCCAAGGGCAAGTGTGTCGACAACGAAGGTTGCCTTTCCGTCGTCGGTTTTCGCGGACTTGTCGAAAGGCCGGAGCAAATTCAGGTAGAGTACTTCGACCGCGACGGCAATTTGCAGCATATCAATGCCGAAGGCTATTTTGCACGCGTTTTCTTGCACGAAATGGACCACTTGGACGGCATTCTGTTTTGCGACAAAATGATTCGCAAAATTCCCGACTAATATCCCCCTTCGGAGGTTAAGTTTTGAAAGTAATTTTTTTAGGAACGCCGGATTTTGGCGTGCCTGCTTTGGAAAAGATTTACCAAAGGCATCAACTGCTTGCTTGCGTTTGTCAGCCGGATAGGGTAGGCAACCGCGGCAAGACGGAGTTTTGCGCCGTCAAAAAGTTCGCTTTGGCGCACGGCGTGCCCCTTTACCAATTCCCCAAGGTTTCGGCGGAAGAAGGGGTAGAAACTTTGCGCCGCCTTAATGCGGATATCATGGTTACCGCCGCTTACGGGCAAATTCTTTCCGATCAGGTCATTTCCCTTGCCCCTCACGGCATCATCAACATCCACGGTTCCCTTTTGCCAAGTTTGCGCGGTGCGGCACCCATTCAGTACGCCGTTTTGCAGGGGCTCAAAACCACTGGCATAAGCATTTTGCAAACGGTGCGCAAGGTGGATGCAGGTGACGTCATTTTGCAAAAGTCACTGGACATTTTGCCTTACGAAACTAACGGCGAACTGTTCGAACGTATGTCCCTTTTGGGTGCCGATGCCGTCATTGAAGCGTTGGAACAGATAGAAAATGGCACCGCAACCTTCACTCCGCAGGACGAAAGCAAGGCTACCTTCTGTTGCAAAATTTCCGCCGAGCAGGAAGTCATCGACTGGCACAAATCGGCAGATGAAATAGTCAATTTGGTGCGCGCCCTTTGTCCGCAGCCGGTGGCGTGGACTACTTTCGGTGGCAAAAGGCTTAAAATTCATCAGGTAAGGCATTGCGACGAAGTCTATCAAGGTGAGCCGGGGCAAGTGGTGGTTTGCAACAAAAAATCACTCGTCGTCAACTGTGGCGATGGTAAGGCCATTTCCATCATCGATTTGCAGGCCGAAAACTCCAAGCGTTTGGACATCGCCGCCTTCCTTTGCGGCAAAAAAATCCCCGTCGGCACGATTCTCGGTGAATAATGAACAACGCTCTTCTCAAAAGTTTTCAAACCTTGCAAGTAGTCTATCAAGATAGAGCATTTTCAACGATAGCGCTCAACAAAACGCTCAACGGTTGCTTCGGCAAGGAAAAGCCCCTTGTCACCAAAGTGGTTTACGGCGTTTTGGATAACGACGTCAAGTTGCAGTACGTCATCGGCAAATTCGTCAAGAAACTGCCCAAAGGGGACGTTTTGCTCTATCTCAAAATAGGCACCTATTGCCTCATGGAACTGTCCATGCCCATCTACGCCGTCGTCAACGACGTTGCCGAGCTGTCCAAATTGTCCGGCGACAAGCGCACTGTGGGCTTCGTAAACGCCACGTTGAAAAGTATGGCAAGCGCCGACGTCAAGAACTTTGCCGATTATCCGCAAGACTTTGCCGAACGCCTTTCGGCGCAGTATTCCTACCCTCTTTGGAGCGTAAAAAAGATAATTAAAGATTATGACAAAGAGGAGGCGGAAAGGATAATTTCCGCACCGCCAAACCACGCAACTACCATTCGCATCGCCTGTAGCAAGGAGGACTTTCTTGCCAAGCACAAGGAGGCTTGCGAGCTGTTGCCAACGGTCTTCGACGATGTCTTTTACCTTCAAGGCAGGCTGCCCAAGGTGGACGAAACCTTCACTCCGCAAAGCCTTTCTTCCGTAGCCATTGCCAAGATTTGTGCAAATGCGGCAAAGGAGAATTTTTTTGATTGCTGTTCCGCCCCCGGTGGCAAGGCGGTGTGCGTTGCAGGGCTAAGGCAGGATCTTTCCGTCGTGGCTTGCGACGTTCATCCTCACCGCGTGGAGCTTATCGATAGCTATGCTTCGCGTATGGGAGTAAGAGTCCAAACGCACTGCCAAGATATGACGGTTTTCTGTCAAGAGTGGCAGGGCAAGTTCGATACCGTCTTGTGCGACGTCCCTTGTAGCGGCTTCGGCGTGCTGGATTCCCGCCCCGACATCAAGCTTTTCCGCCAAAACGAAGATATTTCTTCGCTAATGAAGTTGCAACAGGCAATTTTGCAAAATTGCAGTAACTACGTTTCTGTCGGCGGTTCTCTCGTCTATTCAACTTGCACCTTGTTCCACAACGAGAACGAACAAAATATTCGCAAGTTTTTACAAAACAACCCCAATTTCACCCTCGGCAGCATCAATTTGCCGCAATTACCCAACGTTCACGGAAAGCCCCATTACCAATTTTTGCCTCACGTAGACGGCATGCAAGGCTTTTTCGTGTGCGTCCTTACACGAATTCAATGATTTTACTTCAAGATTTTTCTTTGCCCGCCCTTACGGATTTTCTCGTGGGAAAGTACGGCGTAAAGCCCTACGTTGCCAAGCAGGTTTTCGGCTGGCTCACCAAAAACGTAGATTTTTGCGACATGACCAATATTTCCAAAGAGTTGCGCAGCCGCCTTTCAGAAGACTGCGTTGCCGTGGCTGTCAAAATTCTCAAAACGTATACTTCGCAAATTGACGGCACGCAAAAGTTCCTTTTTGCCCTTCACGACGGCAATTTGGTGGAAGGCGTGCTAATGAAGTACAAGTACGGCAACACCCTTTGCGTGTCCAGCCAAGTTGGCTGCCGCATGGGTTGCAAGTTTTGTGCCTCAACGCTGGGCGGACTCGTTCGCAACCTGTCCTGCGGCGAAATTTTGGGGCAGGTGCTTGCCGTCAACGCTCTGTCCAACGATTCTTCGCGATACGTAACCAATATAGTCATGATGGGCAGCGGCGAACCGCTGGACAACTTCGACAACGTGGTTTCCTTTTTGAAGTTGGTCACTAGTACGGACGGCATCAACGTGTCGGAAAGGAACATTTCCCTTTCCACTTGCGGGCTCGTCCCCAGGATGCGTCAGCTTGCCGACATGGGCTTTTCTCTCAATTTAACTTTGAGCTTGCACAACGCCGACAACGACGAACGCAAGCAAATTATGCCCGTCACAAACGCCTATTCCGTCCAAGAAGCGGTGGATGCATGCAGGTACTATTTTGAAAAAACCGGTCGTCGCGTCATTGTGGAGTACACTTTGATAGGCGGACAAAACGACACCTACGCACACGCCCTCAAGCTGGCATCACTGCTTCGTGGAATGTCCGTTCACGTCAACGTCATTCCCCTCAATCCCGTCAAGGAAACGGGGCTCAAGGGCACTAGCGAAAGCACGATCAAAAAGTTTTTGCAGCACTTGGCAAAGCTAGGTGTTTCGGCAACTAGGAGGCGCACGCTGGGGCAGGACGTCGAAGGCGCTTGCGGTCAGCTCCGCCGTCGGTACCTGCAACAAAACGGTTTGGAGGAAAGCAGTGAAGAGTAATTCCGATTTTGCCGTCGTCGTCAAGGCGGTTGGCGGCGTTTTCACCGTTCTTTACAAGGGTAAAAAGGTGGTGTGCTACTCCCCCAAAAAGTTCCGCTACCACGATGGCGATGTACTTGTGGGCGATTACGTTCGCTTTGACGACTTGCGCGCAGGCAAGGGGGTCATCACAGAGGTCGCTCCTCGCACAAACAAGCTTTCTCGGCCAGAAATTGCCAACGTCGACGTGTGTTTCATCGTCGTTGCTGCCGAGCCCAAGCCGGATTTTTACTTGGTCGACAAGGTGCTCATCAACTGTTTTCAACAAAACATCGAGCCCGTCATCGTAGTTAACAAAAGCGACTTGCCGAGCGACCTGCTTGACACGGTTAAAGATAACTACGGCAAAATAGCGCAAATTGTAAGCGTAAGCGCCGCAAACGGGGACGTAAATGCATTAGAACCCTTTTTGAAAGGCAACGTTGCCTGTTTTGCAGGTCAGTCGGCAGTGGGCAAAACGTCGCTAATAAACGCTCTCAACCCTGATTTCGACGGCAAAACGGGTGGCATTTCCACCAAGAGCGGCAGGGGCACCCACACAACGCGCCACAGCTCCCTTTTCCCCCTTTTTGGCGGCTTTGTTGCGGATACCTGCGGTTTTTCCTTGCTTACTCTCACCGACGTCAAGCCCGACCAATTGCGCCTTTATTTGGACGATTTCGTCACGATAGCGCACGGCTGCCGTTACACGTCGTGCACGCACACCAAGGAGCCCGATTGCGCCGTAAAGGCCGCAGTGGAAAACGGCACCCTTTGCAAGGATAGGTATTTGCGCTATCTCGAAGAGTACGAAGAACTTCTCCTTGCCGAAAAAAACAAATATTAGTCGTTAGCAAACTGCATAATAACTTGTATATAGTAAAATGGAAAGTAGTACTACGCCCATAAACAAGACGAAAATTACGTAACGCACACGCTTGTACCCTTTTCCAAAAATATATGATGCAAAAAACGGCTTGAACCACACAACCAATAAAAAGTTAAAACTAAAAGCAAAATCAAAAACGCAAAGCTGTATATGCTTGCAGTCAAAGTAATAAAGCAACAAGTAGTGTAAAGGTGAAAACATGAGTAAAACGCTAGTCAGCCCATCCATTCTCAACGCTGATTTGTCCCGCGTGGCAGACGAATGTATTTCGTTGGTCAATGCAGGCGCCGATTGGCTCCATTTGGACGTAATGGACGGCGTGTTCGTTCCCAATATCTCCTTCGGTATGCCTCTCGTAAAGGCAATAGACGGCTGTACGGATGCCTTTTTGGACGTGCACCTGATGATCTCCCGCCCCGAAAAATACGTAAAGCAATTTGCCGAGAGCGGTGCAGACCTCATCACCTTCCACGTTGAGGCAACGGAGCAACCCAAGCAGACCATCGAGTTAATTAAGTCCTGCGGCAAAAAGGTTGGCATCGCCGTCAAACCTGCCACCCCGGTGGAGGCGCTTTTGCCCTTTGCGGAAGATATCGATCTCCTTCTGGTCATGTCCGTAGAACCGGGGTTCGGCGGTCAAGCCTTCATGCCTGAGGCAATCGAGAAAATCAAAAGGGCAAAAGCCCTTTTCCCCAATGCGCTCGTGCAAGTGGACGGTGGCATCAACGCCCAAACGGCTCCTTCCGTTATCGCCGCCGGGGTAGACGTGATAGTGTCCGGCAGTGCAATCGTGTCGGCAACTGACCGCGCCGCAGCCATTTCCGCCCTTCGCAATGCCTAACCTGCCAAGTCTATCTCACCGCAACGCTGTTAGTCTTTCCGTTGCAATTACTATTTTAATATAATCTTTCGGCAAGGTATTGTAACGCTTTTGCTCAAATATGCATACACTGTAACAAATAATTGCGGAGATATGTATGAAGAGTAAAATTATTTGTTGCAAATTGCCCCGAATCATAGGCAAAATAGTAAAGTTTATTTTCAAAAAGATAGTTGCCGAGTAATTATGTTCGGTAATAACTAATCGTAACAAAAACGTTACGTAACAAAAAATGGTTAGTGATTAAAAAGCTCTCTACATAACAAAAGCTCTCTGCCAAAACGTCGAGAGCTTTTTTATGTAATAATGTATTTGTGATTAGTGTTTATGCAATGCAGTCGTCAGTCCGTCAAAGCGCTTTCATCACCGCTTGCCGCTTGCTCTTTAATCCAACCCCATTTGCGCCAAAGCTTTTCGGCGGGTTTGAACAACAACGGATATACTCCCATTGCAACGAATACGATAACGGCGTATCTAACCATTCTAAAAGTCCGTTCAAATGCGGCATTGTCTTCATAGACAGGGTAAATAGCGCCAACGATTGCTTTTATCAACGAATTCAACCCAAAAAAGATTCCGCCGCCCACTGCCAAACGCAACAACCAACGCCACCACAATTTGGTGTTTTCAAAGTTTACAACCTTTTCTTCAAAAATAATTGCCGCCGTAAAGCCAAGCAATATTCCGTACCCGGTAAAGAAGTCGCTCGTGGTGCAGTACAAGAATCCTGCGGCGCCTATTATCAACGCGCCAAAATAAAGGTAATATTTGTTGCTAACGATGCTGTAGAGCCATCCGCACAAAAATACCGATGCCACGCCCAGTGCCAGCCCGGCAGCAACGTCGGTAGGATAGTGCGCCCCAAGGTACAAGCGCGACAGTGCCACAAGTAATGGCAACGCAATGGCAACTACCGTTAGCCATTTCCCTTTCTTGTTGCCAAATACAACGGCTGTGCCAACGTACGCGGCGGCTGCTCCGCTCGAATGTCCCGACGGAAAAGAGTATCCGTCAACGTCACGCAGGTTAAGTATTCCGTGTCCGCTGTCGAATGGACGAGTGCGACATACCACGTTTTTAATCATGGGGTTTAATAGCGTTGCCGTCACAAGCCCAAATGCAACTCTTTCGCCAAGCTTTTTGTCAATTCCCCAGTAAAGGAAAGCCGTCACGCCAACGAGAATTGCGCTTTCGCCGAACATTGTAATAAAGTTCATCAGGTAGTAAATAAAACTGTCCTCTCCGCCAAGCGATTGCAACCAAAGTATCAAGTCGTTTTCAAAGGGGATGTACCAAGTATTGCCAATGGCAGCGCCCAACAAATTCATGTAATTTCTCCTTTAAAGTTTGTTAAAGATATTATATCATCAAATTTGTATTTTTCAACGGCAAATTGAAAATACTTTTACAATTTTTGCAGCCGCCCTTTTTTGTTAGAGTTGTTGCAGTTAAGCGAGTAGAAATGGTGCAAAGCAAAAAGCTGCGGCAAGGGTGGCAAGTTCGGCAAAATAAAAAGCGTCTCAACATAACGTTGAAACGCTCACCGCAACTGCGATTATTATTTTTCTTTATTAGCCGTTCTGATGCAACGGGTGCAAACGTATTCGGTGGATTCTTTTCCGTTAACTTCCACTTTAACTTTTTGCAAATTGGCACTGTAAGTTTTAGGGGTCTTTCTGTTGGAGTGAGAAACCTTGTTACCCGACATTTTGCCTTTTCCGCATATAACGCATACTTTGGACATATTTACACCTCCGTGTAGATAGAATATTGTGCTAAATTCATGCCTATATATGTTATCATCGATTCAAATTTTTGGCAAGCAATTTATGCTAAAAAATAATAATTATTTCGCTTTTCTTTTCTTTTGTCATTTTGCCCCCTTTTCGCCCTTGCCGACACACCGACGACAGATATATGACATATATAACACTTATTTGCCGCATCGCAGCAATTATTTGTGAAAAATACGCCTAAATTTAGCGGTTAATAGGCAAAAGTACTTGTTAAAAATCAAATAATGCTGTAAAATATTATGGAGCAAACAAGGAGGTAAAACTTATGGCTTTGCGTACAAGAAATTCATACGGTACAATAGCTGTTTCAGACGACGTCATTGCGTCGCTGGCAGGGCACTTCGCAACCGAGTGTTACGGTGTTGTAGAAATGGTGCCTTTTGGTTTTTCCGATTCGTTTGCCGACCTGTTCAAACGGAACGGCAAAAGTCGCGGCGTGCGCGTCGTAACTAAAGGTGACCGAATTTACGTAGATTTGTTCGTCAAGTTCAAATACGGTCTCCCCGTTTCGGCGGTTTCTTCAAGTTTAAAGAATACCGTTAAGTATGGGTTAGAGCACTTCACTGGTATGATTGTCGATGCAATCGACGTTCACGTGGTGGGTGTCAAATTATAATCATAAGAAATTCGGGGATTTATCATGGCTTCAGCACATTCACATAAAACGCACATAACAACTTCTGTAATGAAACGCATGTTTATTACCGGCGGCAA